>CALCQB010000356.1 GCA_937897535.1 uncultured Novosphingobium sp.
CCCTGTTGACCCTTTGTCTGGCGATCCCAGCGCTGGCCATGCCCGCCGGGCAGGCGATGGCGCAGCCACTGCACGCGGTGCAAGCCAGCCACAATTGCCACCATTCGGCCAAACCGGCTCCCAGTCATGACCATGGCAAAAGCCACGAATGCATCGGCTGCATTGCGCGGTACGATGGCCTGGCTTCGGTTGAAACGGCTGTGCTCGCGGCGGAGCCGATGCCTTCGCTGCGGCTGGCCGTGCAATTGCCGCAAACCCGCGCCGGGCCAGACACGCCGCCTCCGCGAATCTGAGGAACGCCGTTGGCAACCTGCGCGTTGCTACAACGTTCACTTCAGATTTGGAAAAACCGATGAAACGCCTACTGATCCCGGCCCTGCTGGGTGTTACCGCCATGTCCTCGCCCGCTGTGGCGCAGGACCATTCCGGCCATGCCGGGCACGATATGGCCCCGCCCCCCGTGCCGGTCCCGCAACCATCCGAGCCGCAACCGGCCCCCGTGGATCATTCAAAGATGGACCATTCCACAATGGACCATTCCGGAATGGCCGACATGGAAGATTCCGCGAATGGTGATCGCATGCCGTTTTCAGATGGCTCCGGCACCGCGCGGCTTCCCGGCAGCGAAGGCCCGATGCGCGGCCTGCACATCATGTCCGGCGACTGGATGTTGATGGCCCACGGCACCGCGTCGCTCCAGTACACCGACCACAAGGGTCCGCGCGGGGACAGCAAGACCTATATCACCTCGATGGCGATGCTCTCGGCCGAACGCGAGACGGATTGGGGCAAGATCCAGTTCAAGTCGATGCTCAGCCTTGAACCGGCGATGGACCCGGCGGGCTATCCCAACCTGTTCGCCACCGGCGAGACAGCGAACGGCTTGCCGCTGGTCGACCGCCAGCATCCACACGACCTGTTCATGGAACTGGCGGCGCGGATCGATGTGAATGCCGGGCCGGGCAGCCTCTATCTCTACGGCGGTCCGGTCGGCGGACCGGCGCTGGGGCCGAGTGCCTTCATGCATCGCGGCTCGGCTAGGTATAATCCGGAACCGCCGATCACCCACCACTGGTTCGATTCGACCCACATCACTTACGGGGTGGTTACACTCGGCTATGCCGCACCGAAATGGCAGATCGAGGCCAGCGCCTTTCGCGGTGCCGAACCCGATGAGGCGCGGTGGAATATCGAGACGCCCAAGCTCGATAGCTGGTCAGTCCGCGCCACGCTGACCCCGACGCCGCAATGGGCGATCCAGGCCAGCTACGGCGAAATCAAGCAGCCAGAAGCGACCCATCCCGGCGAAGATGAGCACCGTTTCACCGCCTCGGCGCACTACGCCAACGGCAGCGGCCTCTCGGCAATGGCCGCCTATTCGGCCAAGAAGCGGGTGCCGGGCGAAACGCTCAGCGCCTGGCTGGGCGAGGTCAACTGGGATCTCGACCGGCACAACAGCCTGTTTGGACGGGTCGAAAACGTCGCCAACGACGAGCTGTTTTCCGACCATGCCGACCCGCTCCACGACGTGAAGTTCCGCGTCACCAAGGCTCAGGCCGGTTACGCCCGGCGCATACCGCTCGGGCCGTTCGAGCTGGCACTGGGCGGATCGCTGGCGGCCTATGCGAAACCAGCCGCGCTTGACGCGGCCTATGGCGACAACCCATGGGGTTACACGCTGTTTGCGCGGATAAGCCTGGGGAACTGAAGCATGGGTGATGAAGGGCTGGTCTTTTTCGAGGACCTTGAAGTGGGCACCACGGCGTCGTTCGGGCGCTATGCGGTGACCCGCGAGGAAGTGATCGAATTTGCCAGCAAGTACGATCCCCAGCCCTTCCACCTTTCGGACGAAGCCGCCGCGCAGACCCATTTCGGACGGATTTCGGCCAGCGGCTGGCATACCTGCGCGATGGTGATGCGGATGCTGGTCGGCAACATCACCGAGCGCAAGCAGGCCGGACTCGGCTCACCGGGGCTGGATGAACTGCGCTGGCTGAAGCCGGTTTATCCCGGTGACGTGCTGCGGGTCGAGACCGAACTGCTCAGCAAAAAGCAAAGCCAGTCGCGCCCCGAAATGGGCAGTTTCCAGTCAGCGGTGCGGGTGTTCAACCAGGACGACGTGCTGGTCTGTACAATGCAGTCGATCGGCCTGATCCGGGTTCGTGGGAATCAGTGAGCGCCGGGCCGCAGACCGAGGAAGAACTGCGCGAGGCCGAGGCCGAGCGGCAGAATCGCGCAGATATCGTCGAAGAGGCCAAGCTTCACCGTGATGAGTACGAATCGCTAGCGCTGATTGTTGTCGCCACGGTCCCGCTGCTGATCGTCGGTTCGTTGCTGTTCACGATGCTCGGACTGACCTCGCACTGGTGGTATGTCGCGCTGATCGGACTGCCGTGGCTGGGGTTCTATTTCTACCCGTTGATCTTGCTCGATCGGCTGAAGACGCCGCTGCGCTTGCCTGGTGGCCGGATGATCGGCGGCAAGGTTCGGCGCAAGCAACTGATCATCTTCGCTGCGATCGCAACCGCTTGGCTGTTCCGGTTTGAGATTTTCGCTCAGCTCGAGCGTCTCTTTGCAGGATTCTTCAGCGGCTGGTGAAACGCGCTCAGCTTGAGCAGGTCTGGATTCCCTCGCCGCGGTACACAACCCGGTCCCAGGCATCGCGCATGGTCAGGGTCACCGGGCTGCTGGCGCCAGCCTTGCCGGTCGGAACGGCAGTCGCACCGGGATATTCGACCCGCAGCGTCGCTTCCTTGCTGGAATAGCGGGTCCAGGTATCCGACGGACCGCGATCGCTGCCCGAATCGCCGGCGACCTTCAGCATCATCCCGTCAAGCTTGACCCAGCCGAAGCTGCCCACCGCGACCAGCACCGGCGGGGCCAATCCTTCACCCAGCCGGACCACGCAGCCAGGACCGGTGGCATCGATCCGGGCGACGTCGGCCGCGAGCAGCGGCTCGGGCTGGATCGGCGCGAGCGGCGGCATGCGGTTCTGCACCGCCTTGACCGCTGCCACATCGGCAGCGTCGGCAGCGCGTTTGGCCTGCGGATCTTCACCGCAAGCGGCCAGCGCCAGCAGCATCACGACAACGATGGTGCGCATCAACGCCTCCCGAACAGCCTCTCGATATCGCCATGCGCCAGCTTGACCCAGGTCGGGCGGCCATGATTGCACTGGCCGGACCGGGGGGTAACTTCCATTTCGCGCAGCAGGGCGTTCATCTCTGCCACCGATAACGCACGACCGGCGCGAACGCTCCCATGGCAGGCCATCGTTGCCAGAACATGGTCGAGCCGTTCCTCAAGCAGCAGCGCCGCGCCGTTCTGGGCGAGGTCATCGGCGATGTCGCGGACCAGCGCCTGGACATTGCCCTTGCCCAGCACGGCCGGCACCGCGCGGACCAGCAGCGCGGTCGGGCCGAACCGTTCGAGCACAAGGCCGAAGCCGGCCAGCGTGGCGGCGGCAGCTTCGACCCGGTCGCAATCGGGTTCGTCGAGTTCGACCACTTCGGGGATCAGCAGTGCTTGGCTGCCCGCCACGTTCCCCTGCGCGCCCGCCGCCTTGAGCCGTTCGAGCACCAGTCGTTCGTGCGCGGCGTGCTGGTCGACGATCACCAGCCCATCTTCGGCCTCGGCGACGATGTAGGTCAATGCGACCTGTCCGCGCGCCACCCCCAAAGGGTGCTCGACCGAAGGCGCTTCCACGGCCATTTCGGCCCGCGCCGCAAGTGGCGCGATCGGCTCGACCGGCGGGCCGCGCCAGATCGGGGACGCATCGCGCACCCCGCTTGAGCCATATTCGCGAGTGAACAATGAGACCAGCGCGGGGGCCGGCTCGCGGGTGATCGGCTCGGCCTGCCAATTGCCCATCGCCGATCCCGCCGGAGCCTGCGCGCTGCGCCGCCCTTCGCTGTCGAGCGCGTGGCGCAGGCCCGAGACGATGAACCCGCGCACGAAAGCCGGATCGCGGAACCGCACCTCGGTCTTGGCCGGGTGGACGTTGACATCGACTTCCTCGGGCGGGACCTGCAGGAACAGCGCCAGTACCGCGTGGCGATCGCGCGCCAGCATATCGGCATAGGCCCCGCGGACCGCACCGACCAGCAGCCGGTCCTTCACCGGGCGGCCGTTGACGAACAGATACTGGTGATCGGCCACCCCGCGGTTGAAGGTCGGCAGCCCGGCCACCCCGGTCAACCGCGCTTCGCCGCGTTCGAGGTCGATTGCCACGCCGTCCTGCGCAAGTTCGCGCGCGACGATCTGGGCGACCCGGGCAGCCAGTTCCTCGCCCGGCTGCACCGCGAGGATCCGGCGACCGTCATGTTCCAGGACGAATCCCACATCGGGCCTGGCCATCGCCAGCCGGCGGACCACGTCGAGGCAGGCAGCGTATTCGCTGCGGGCGCTGCGCAGGAATTTGCGGCGGACGGGGACCTTGCCGAACAGGTCCTCGACCCGGATCCGGGTGCCCGGCGGCAATGCGGCCGGGCCTTCCTCGATCAACGCGCCGTGATCCACCACCCGCCGCCAGCCTTCGCTGGCCGAACGTGGGCGGCTTTCGATGGTCAGCCGCGCAACGCTGGCGATCGACGGCAGTGCTTCACCCCGGAAGCCGAGCGTGCTGACCTGCTCGATATGTTCGTCCGGCAGTTTGGACGTCGCGTGGCGTTCCAGCGCCAGCGCCATTTCATCGGGGTCCATGCCGCAGCCGTCGTCGGTCACCTCGATCCCGCCGAGCCCGCCTTCGGTCAGCCGAACCGCGATGCTGGTCGCGCCGGCATCGATCGCGTTCTCGACCAGTTCCTTCAGTGCCGAAGCCGGGCGCTCGACCACCTCGCCGGCGGCGATACGGTTGACCAGGCTCTCGGGCAGGCGGCGGATTTTGGACATGGCCGACTGCCTAGCGCCGAACCGCCGGGAATTCGAGACGGAACGCCCCGCCAATCCGACCAATCGACACTATTTTTTGGCCTTTCTTTGAGCCTTGCGCTAGGGGGAGCGCTCTCACGCCAACGCACCGGCCAAACACTGCCACGCGAGTCGCGGTAAGTGGCTAGAAAAACACGGACATTTCAATGAGCTCGTTCCTGTCTCGATTCCTGAAATTCGGCACCCAGAATATCGCCATCGATCTGGGAACAGCCAACACCCTGGTGTACGTTCAGGACCGCGGCATAGTGCTCAATGAACCCTCGGTCGTGGCGATCGAAACGATCAACGGCGTGAAGAAGGTCAAGGCGGTCGGCGACGACGCCAAGATGATGATGGGCAAGACCCCGGCCAGCATCGAAGCGATCCGCCCCTTGCGTGACGGCGTGATCGCCGACATCGAAATCGCCGAAGAAATGATCAAGCATTTCATCCGCAAGGTCCACGGCGGGAAGCGCTCGATGTTGCGCTATCCCGAAATCGTGATCTGCGTACCTTCGGGCTCAACCTCGGTCGAACGCCGGGCGATCCGCGATGCGGCCAGCAATGCCGGCGCCAGCGCGGTCTATCTGATCCTCGAACCGATGGCTGCGGCGATCGGCGCCAACATGCCGGTAACCGAACCGGTCGGCAGCATGGTCGTGGATATCGGCGGCGGCACCACCGAAGTTGCCGTGCTGTCGCTGCGCGGGTTGGCCTATACCACCTCGGTCCGGGTCGGCGGCGACAAGATGGACGAAGCGATCGTTTCCTACGTCCGCCGCCACCACAACCTGCTGATCGGCGAAGCCACTGCCGAGCGGATCAAGAAGGACCACGGCTGCGCCAGCGTGCCGGCTGACGGGATCGGTGAGACGATCCACATCAAGGGCCGCGACCTGGTCAACGGGGTGCCCAAGGAAATTACCATCACCCAGGCCAATATTGCCGAGGCGCTGTCCGAACCGATCGGCGCGATCGTCGAAGGGGTCCGGATCGCGCTGGAAAACACCGCGCCTGAATTGGCCGCCGATATTGTCGACCAGGGCATCGTCCTGACCGGCGGCGGCGCGCTGATCCGCGGGCTCGACGAGTACCTCCGCGAAGAAACCGGCTTGCCGGTGACCATTGCCGAAGATCCGCTTTCCTGCGTCGCGCTGGGTACCGGCCGGGCGATGGAAGAGCCGATGTATCGCGGCGTGCTGATGACGGCCTGAGCGGAAACCACGACACATGGTCCGCGCAGCCGGCACAGGGGAGTAGACCCGGATGGTGGCGCCAGGCAAACGGCGCCCGGGCCATTCTCGCCGGGCGCAATACAACACGTTCTACAACTATCTGCTCGCGGTTGGCGGGCTCGGGATCGGTGTGCTTTTGCTGGTCGTCTCGCTGGGCGACACGGCAGCCTTCGCCGGGGCCCGTGCCACCGCGAATGGTGCGGTTGCTCCGGTCGGCCAGGCGGCGGCGGGGGTGCGCAGCGAAGGCCAGACCTGGCTGGGCACGATCGGCGCGTTCTTCACGCGTGGCAGCCGCGTGGCCAAGCTGGAGAATGAGGTCGCTGAAGCCCGGGTCCGGCTGGCCGAACAGGCCGCGCTCAAGGATGAAAACAACCGGTTGAAGACCATGCTCGGCCTGATCGAAAGCGATGGCAAGCCGGTCGCCGTGGCCCGCCTGATCGGCTCGACCTCCTCCTCGACCAGGCGTTTTGCCACCATCAGCGCAGGATCCCGGCAGGGCGTGCGGGCTGGCATGGCCGTGCGCTCGCCGCGCGGTCTGGTCGGCCGGGTGCTCGAAGTCGGCGACACCACTTCGCGGGTCTTGCTGATCACCGACAGCGAAAGCAACGTCCCGGTCCGCCGGGCCAGCGACGGGCTTCAGGCCTATGCCACCGGCCTCGGTGACGGAACGGTGCGGATTCGTCTGGCCGCCACCGGCACGAACCCGCTGCGCCCGGGCGATGCGATTGTCACCTCGGGCTCGGGCGGACTATATCGTCCGAACGAGGCGGTCGCGGTTGTGGTCTCGCTGCTTCCCGATGGCGCGGTAGCCCGCCCGCTGAGCGATCCCGGTATGACCGAATTTGTCACGGTCGAGCCGGTATATGACGAGGTCTCGGCCACCGCAGCGCAGACTACCTCGGTGAAGCCCTGATGCCACTGCCGCTGGCCGAGCCGCTGACCGACACGCTGCGCGATTTTGGCAAGCCGCGGATCAACCGCGGCCCCTCGCCGGCTTTGGCCATCGCCACGCCGTGGCTGCTGGTGATGCTCGGCTCGCTGACCCCGACCTGGCCAATCATCGCATCAGCACCCCTGGTCCCGCCGCTCGGCTTCTTGCTGCTGGTCGCCTGGCAGCAACTGCGCCCCGGACTGTTTCCGGTCTGGGCCGGCCTGCCGCTCGGCCTGTTCGACGATCTCTATTCAGGCCAGCCATTCGGCTCGGCCGTGCTGCTGTGGTCTGTGGCGATGATCGGGCTCGATGTGCTCGAAGTGCGGTTTCCCTGGCGCGGCGTGACTCTCAACTGGCTCGCGGCCAGCGGGATATTTACGTTGTATCTGGTCTTGGCCGCGCAGCTGGCCGATCTGAGCGGCGGCAATTCCAGCCTTGTTCGCCTGATCCCGCAGATCGTGCTGTCGATCCTGGCCTATCCGCTCGCCGCCGTGCTGGTTGGCGGCGCGGACCGGTTCCGGCTGGTACCGATCCGGAAGCTGTAAACGATGCTTGGCGAAAATTCGCACGTCAGCTCCGGCACGCTCAAGAACAGCTTCGAGCGGCGTTCGTTCCTGGTCGGCGGGCTGCAAGCCGCAGTCGGCGTGTTGCTGGCGGTGCGGATCGGCTGGATCGCGCTGGTCCAGAACGAGAAGTACGCCACCGCTTCGGAAAGCAACCGCGTCAACCTGACCCTGATCCCGCCAAGGCGCGGGGCAATCCTCGATCGCCGGGGCGCGCAGCTCGCCTCGAACCGGGTCGAATTCCGGATCGACATCATCCCCGAACGGCTGGTCGACAAGGACAACACGGTCACGATCCTGACCCGATTGCTCGGTTTCGATGCGGTCCAGGCGCAGGATTTGCAAGACAAGCTGGAAAAGGCCCGCGGCTATCAACCGATCGAAGTGGTGTCCGGGCTAGAGCCCAAGGACTTCGACAAGGTCCTGGTCCGGTTGCCGGAAATGACCGGTGTGGTCGCTCACCAGGGCTTCACCCGCTGGTACCCGACCGGGCCTTCGGTGGCGCATCTGATCGGCTATGTCGGACCGGCCGCCGCCAAGGACTATGAAAAGGAACGAAACCCGCTGCTGGTCACCCCGGGGTTCAAGATCGGCAAGGACGGGCTGGAAAAGTACTTCGAAAACAACCTGCGCGGTCAGCCCGGGGCGCAGCGGGTCGAAGTCACCGCAAACGGCAAATTCGTTCGCGACCTCGAATATCGCGAGGACGTTCCCGGCAAGCCGATGCGGCTGACCATCGACGGCCCGCTGCAGGACTATGCCTCGCGCCGGATCGGGCTCGAATCCGCCGCGGTGACAGTGATCGACTGCCATACCGGCGAGCTTCTCGCGCTTACCTCGATGCCGGCCTTCGATCCCAACCAGTTCGCCGGCGGGATCGGCCGCCTGCAGTGGAAGATGCTGAACGAAGACGATCATATCCCGCTGCTCAACAAGGCGGTGCGCGGGCTCTATCCACCGGGTTCGACCATGAAGCCGATGGCAACCCTCGCGCTGCAGCAGCACGGGGTGGATCCGGACGAACGCGTCAGTTGCCCGGGCGGGTACCGGCTTGGCAATCGCTATTTCCGCTGCGACGCGGTCCACGGCTCGGTCGACATGCGCGGGGCGATCGAGCACAGCTGCAACACCTATTTCTGGTCGATGGCGCACCGGATCGGCTATGATGCGATCGCGCCCGTCGCCAAGCTGCTCGGCCTGGGGCAGGAATTCGATCTGCCGGGCGTCAACCAGCGTTACGGGACGATCCCCGACGCGGCCTGGAAGATGCGTCGCTATAAACAGGAATGGAGCGCGGCGGATTCGCTCAACGCGTCGATTGGTCAGGGCTATGTCTCGGTCTCGCCGTTGCAGCTCGCAGTGATGACCGCACGCGTCGCCTCGGGCAAGAACCTCACGCCCTCGCTGCTGTTCGGGCACACGAAGCCGCCTGGCCCGGACCTGCCGTTCACGCCCGAACAGCTGCAAGTGACTCACGACGGCATGTTCCGGGTGGTCAACGGATCGGGCACCGGGGTCGGCAGCAAGATCGATATCGGTGGGATCAAGATGGCGGGCAAGACCGGCACCGCCCAAGTCCGCGCGCTGGTCGCCCGCGGTCACTACGGCGACTGGAAGGGCCGCGACCACGCGCTGTTCGTCTGTTACGCCCCGACCGATGCGCCGCGCTATGCCATGTCGGTGGTGGTCGAACATGGTACCTTTGGCGCCCGCGCCGCTGCCCCGATCGCCAAGGATGTGATGACCTTCCTGTTCGATCCGCAAACCGCGCTAGACCGGCTGCACGAACTGGAAAAGGGCTGGGGCGGAACCCCGGTCGAACGGATGAAATCGCGCTACAGCACCTTCGTCAGCCAGTACGGTACTTCCGCGCCGAAAGTGGGCGATGACGATGCGGTCAAGGCGGCGATCATCAAGGCCGACCAGGCCCAGGCTCCGATCGAGGCCCCGACCAACGTCCCCGCCACGACCCGGCCCGAAGAACCGGTCGAAGCCTTGCCGCCGGTTGTTGCACCAGCACCCGCTCCAGCGCCGACCCAGGCCCCGCAATGAGCCGCCGGATCGTCCCCGAAGCGATCTCGCGCGAGCCGTGGCAGGTGATCCTGCCGCTGTTTGCGCTCAACACCTTCGGTTCGGTCGTGCTCTATTCGGCGGCGGGCGGAAATCTCAAGCCGTGGGCCCTGTTGCACACGATCCATTTCCTGGTGTTCCTGGTCATGGCGTTCGTGATCTCGCGGCTACCGCGCGAGTTCTTCAAAGCGATCACCTATCCGGCCTACGCCGTGTTGGTGCTGATGCTGGTGATCGTCGACCTGTTCGGCGCAGTCAAAGGCGGCAGTCAGCGCTGGATCGACGTGGGCTTCATGCAGCTCCAGCCGTCCGAGCTGATGAAGCCCGGGATCGTCCTGACCCTGGCCTATTTCTTCGATACCCTGCCCCCGTCAATGACCAAGAGCTGGCGGGCCTTGCTGCCAGCCGGGGCGCTGATCGCGGTTCCCGCACTGCTGGTGATCCTCCAACCCGACCTTGGTACCGGCCTGTCGATCGTGGCGGGCGCGGCGGTGGTGGTGTTCCTGGCCGGGCTCCCGATGCGCTGGTTCGTCGGCGCCGGGGCAGCCGGGGCCGCACTTGCGCCGATCGCCTTCTTTACGCTGCTGCACGATTACCAGCGCAACCGCGTGCTGGTGTTCCTCGATCCGGAAAAGGACATGCTCGGCACGGGTTACCACATCACCCAGTCCAAGATTGCGATCGGTTCGGGCGGACTGTGGGGCAAGGGGTTCGGCAATGGCAGCCAGAGCCACCTCGATTATTTGCCCGAAGCCCACACCGACTTCGCCTTTGCCACAATGGCCGAGGAATGGGGGATTCTGGGCGCGTTATTCGTGATCGCGGTGTTCCTGTGGACCTTCCGCTGGGGCCTGAACGTCGCCCGCAACGCCCCCGACCGGTTCTCCAGCCTGCTCGCGGCGGGCATGACCTTCACTGTGTTTTTCTACATGGCGATCAACACCCTGATGGTTACCGGCCTGGCCCCGGTGGTGGGAATCCCGCTGCCCTGGATCAGCCACGGCGGTTCGGCACTGATGACCAACATGGCCTGCATCGGTACGATCATGGCGGTCGAACGCTGGAGCCGCTGGAGCGGATCGCTTTCCGGTCAGTAACCGCAAAGAAAGCCCTTCCATCCGCCGATTCAGCCGCTATAGGGGGCGCTCCCGAGCGAATCAGGGCCTACCGGTCCCAGCGATTTCGCGCAGGAATGTGGACGCATAGCTCAGTTGGTAGAGCAGCTGACTCTTAATCAGCGGGTCCTAGGTTCGAGCCCTAGTGCGTCCACCATTCTCTTCCCATGAATAGATTGGATTGCAGCCAGCGGCTGCGTGCTCGTCAGCCGAGGCGGCATTGCTCAAAAGGTTGCCGCAAGCAGGCGCTGGCTGACGTTACGCTTCGATCGCGGAGCTCGTCGTCGCTGCCGCACGCCAATCGCGCTTGATCTTCTTGGCCAGGCTCCATTTGTGCACCTCGGTCGGGCCATCGTAGATCCGGAAGGCCCGGACTTCGCGGAACACCTGTTCAACGATGGTGGCATCGGACACGCCGGTTCCGCCCATGACCTGAACGCAGCGATCGGCGATCCGGTACAGCGCCTCGGACACCGCGACCTTGGCCATCGAGCTTTCGGCAGTACCCAGGCTGCCGGTATCGAGAACGTCGGCGCACCAGTCGATCATCAGTTCGGCCTGTTTGAGGTCGATCAGATTCTCGGCCAGCATGAAGCCGACGCCTTCGTGCTCAATCAACGGCTTGCCGAAGGCCATCCGGCGGCAGGCATAGTCGCTGGCGATTTCGTGCGCGCGGATGCAGCAACCGAGCCAGCGCATGCAGTGCGACAGGCGCGCGGGGCTGAGCCGGACCTGGGCATATTTGAAGCCCTCCCCGGCCTCGCCCAGCATCTGGTCGGCGGGCACGCGCAGGTTATCGATCATGACCGTCGCATGTCCGCCAGGCATCGAACTGTCGATCGTGTTGGGCACGCTTTCGATCCGGATTGCCGGGTCGGGCAAGTCGACCAGGAACATGCAGGCCCCGCCATCCTCGGCCTTTGCCATCACAATTCCGACGCTGGCCCCCTGGGCGCCGGTGATGAAGCACTTGCGCCCCGAAATCAGCCAATGGTTGCCGTCGCGGCGGCAGATGGTCTGCATCATCGACGGGTCCGAGCCAGCCCCGCCCTCGGCGGCCGGTTCGGTCATGAAAAACGCTGAGCGCGCCCGGCCTTCGACCAGCGGCCGCAGGAACTGTTCCTTCTGCTCGGCGCTGCCCTTGTGTCCAAGCAGGTACATGTTGCCCTCGTCCGGGGCCATGGTGTTGCAAGCCAGCGGCCCCAGAGGGGAAAGCCCAGACTTGATCAGCACCGCCGCGGTTTCGCGCTGGGTCAGGTGCGAGCCATCGGGCAGGATATGCGGGGTGAGTACCCCGGCCTCGCGGGCCTTTTCGCGCAGTTCATAAACCAGCGCGTCAGTCGGCGCGCCGTGGTGATCGCGGCGCGGATCGGCTTCATAGGGCACAACCACCGTGCGGACGAAGGCCTCGACGCGGGCGGCGATTTCGGAAGCGTGGGGCGACAAGGTCATCCGCTCAGCCCAGCTTCCGAACCGGATCGCTGCCATCCCAATCCTGCGCAGCTGATTTGATCATGGCGAACAGGGCGTCGGCACCCTCACCGGCCTTGAATATCTCGACCAGCCCGCCAGGCCCGGCACCAGGATCGACATAGACCACCTGGCCGCCACCGAAGCTGCCCGAAACGATCACCTCGGCCCCGGATTCGCGCACCGCCTGCATCGCGGCGTCCCAGTCATCGACCATGATCAGCACATGGTGGAGCTGGTCCCTGACCCCGTATTCGCCGTTGTAGTGGGCCGGCGCGTCGTTTTCACCCCGGACCAGTTCGATCTGGACGTCGCCCCAGAAGGCGATCGCAACGGTGAACCGGGCTTCGCTGGGCACGCCGCGATAGCGCATGTCGTCGAGCGCGATGTTTTCGAACAGGAAGAACGGACCGACGCCCATGGTCTTGGTCCAGTAGGCAAGCGCGCCGTCCCAGTCGCTCGGGACATAGGCGAGCTGCGCGATCGGGCCGAGCGCGGCGATGGACTTGGGTGTGGTCACTGGAACAATCCTTCCGGAGCCTCGATCAGGCCTTTCAGCGTTTGCAGGAACTGCGCGCCGGCTGCGCCGTCGATCGCGCGGTGATCGACCGAGAGGGTCAAGCCGATGCGGCTTTCGAAGGCAATCGCCCCGTCATCGCATTCGGCCGCCTGACGCGACACCGCGCCGACCGCCAGAATCGCACCCTGCGGCGGGTTGATGATCGCGTCAAACTGCTCGATCCCGAACATCCCCAGGTTGGAGACCGAGAAGGTTCCGCCCTCCAGATCCTCGAAGGCAAGCCGTCCAGCCTGGGCCTTGTCGATCAGAGCCCGGGTCGTGGCGGCAATCTGCGCGATGTGCATCCGATCGGCCTGGCGCACGACCGGGGTGACCAGCCCCTTGGGGCTCGCCACGGCGATCGCCACATCGGCATGGGCAAAGCTGTGTACGGCATCGCCGTGGACCTGGACGTTGACGTCCGGATGGCGGGCCAGCGCCACGGCGACGGCCTTGACCAGATAGTCGTTGAGGCTGGCCTTGATCCCCAGCACGAGGTTGGCGGTCTTGCGCAGCGCGGCCAGCTCGTCGGTGCGGGCCGAGACCCGCAGGTAGAAGTGCGGGATCTGCTGCTTGGCCTCGGTCAGCCGGCGCGCGACGATCTTGCGGACCTTGTCGAACGGCTGAACCCGCGGCGGGTTGGCGACCAGCGCGAAGGGCGCACCAAAGCTGGCGCCGGCCGGTGCGGGTGCAGGCACCAGTGCCAGCACGTCGGCCTTGGATATCCGTCCGCGCGGACCGGTCCCAATGATCGGGCCAAGCGCGATCCCGTGTAGCGCGGCAAGCCGCCGGGCGAGCGGCGAGGCGAAGACCTTGAGGTCGTCCTCGGGCAGGTCCGCGCCGCCTCTAGGCGCCAGGCTGACCGCCGGACGACGCGCCTGATCGACATCCTGATAGGTGATCCGCCCGCCCCGGCCAGAGCCTTCGATTTCGGCAACGTCGATCCCTTCCAGTTCGGCCAGCTTGAGCGCCTCGGGGCTGATCGGGCGGTTGGTGACGATCGGCTTGGGCGCGGCTGGAACCGCAGCCGGGGCAGCGGCCGGAGCAGCCTTCGCAGCAACCCCGGTTTCGGCCGGCTTGAACGCCGCGATGAAGGCATCAACCTCGGCATCACTTGCCTCGGCATCGGCGAACACTGCAAGCAGCGTCCCGACCGGGTGGGCCTCCTCACCGGCAGACACCAGAACGCGCTTGATCACCGCGTCGAACTCGGCCTCGACCTCGTTGGTGATCTTTGCGGTTTCAATCAGGCACAGTGTCTGGCCGCGGGTGAACGCGTCGCCTTCATGCACCATCCATTCGGCGATATTGCCTTCGGTCATTTCGATGCCCCATTTGGGCATGCAGAAAGGGCGGATGTCGGCCATGATCGCCTCCTCAGCGCCAGCCCAGGACCTGGCGCACCGCTGCTTCGATCTTGTCGGTCGAAGGCAGGTAAGCGCTTTCCAGTTCACGGGCGAAGGGAATCGGGGTGTGCGGCGGGGTCACCATCTGCGGCGGTGCCTTGAGGCTGGCAAAGGCCTTGGCGGCGGCCAGCGCACAGATATCGGCGGCAAGCCCGCAGCGGGGTGGCGCTTCGTCGACCACCACCAACCGTCCAGTCACCTCGACCGAATCGAGGATCGCTTCCTCGTCGAGCGGACTGGTGGTGCGCAGGTCGATCACGTCGCAGCCGATACCCTCGGCGGCGAGCTTGTCGGCTACCGCTTCGCAGAAGCCCAGCAACAGACCCGAAGAAACGATCGTCACGTCCTGACCGGCGCGCGACAGCCGGGCGTGGCCGAACGGGATCATGAATTCCGGATCGTCGGGGACTTCACCGCTGATTCCGTAGAGCGCCTTGTGCTCGAGGAAGATCACCGGATCGTCGTCGCGGATCGCGGTCCGCAGCAAGCCTTTGACGTCGGCCGGGGTGCTCGGCATCACTACCTTGAGCCCCGGCATCCCGGTCAGGATCTGATGCGCCGCCTGGCTGTGCTGGGCGGCGGCATTGTAGCCCGCGCCCCAGGCCATCCGGATCACCGCCGGACACTTGGTCTTGCCGCCGAACATATAGCGGAACTTGGCGATCTGGTTCCAGATCTGGTCGAGGCTGACCCCGATGAAGTCGGCGAACATCAGTTCGGCCACGGGGCGCTTGCCGGCCAGCGCCAGGCCCGCCGCGGCACCCATGATCGCGCTTTCCGAGATCGGGGTATCGATCACCCGGTCGGCTCCGAACTGGCCGTAGAGCCCGGTCGAGGTCGACCAGATCCCGCCGATCGCTTCGGGTCCGCCCGGCGTGCCCATGCCGCCGACCACGTCCTCGCCCAGCACCACCACGTTGGGGTCACGGGCCATCTCCTCGGCGATCGTCGTCAGGACGGCATCGCGGTACATCATTTGTGCCATTGTTCGCGGGTCCCCGTCAGTAGCTGATATAAACGTCTGTCAGGACGTCTTCGGCGGTAGGCCGCGGTGCAGCGCGGGCGGCGACGACCGATGCCTCGATCGCCGCAAGCACTTCGGCGTCGAGCGCGTCGAGGTCGGCGTCGCTCAGCAATTTGGCCTGAGTCACGCTCTTGCGGAAGTTCTTGAGGCAATCGCGGGTCTCGCGGATCCGGTCGAGCTCGCCCTCACCCCGGTAACGCTGCGGATCGCCTTCGAAGTGTCCGAAGAACCGTTCGGTATCGAACTCGACCGCTGCCGGACCATTCCCGGCCCGGACATAGTCGAGCACCTCGCGCATGGTATCGTGGACCGCGAAGAAGTCGGTACCGTCGCCCCGCCAGACCTTCATGCCAAAGGCTTCGGCGCGGCTGGCAATGTCCTTCTGGGTGCCTACGGCATATTCGAACCCGGTATGCTCGGAATAGTGGTTGTTCTCGAACAGGAAGATGCACGGGGCCTTGGTCACTACCGCCATGTTCATCGCTTCGAAGGTGGTGCCCTGGTTGCAGGCCCCATCGCCCGAGAAGGTGATCGCGACCTTGCCCTTGCCGTCAAGCTTGGCCGCCAGCGCCGCACCGACCCCGATCGGCGAGCCGGCACCGACAATCCCGTTGGCACCGAGCATGCCCTTGTCGACATCGGCGATATGCATCGAACCGCCCTTGCCCTTGCACAGCCCGTCGCGGCTGCCCCAGATTTCGGCCATCATCCCGTTGAGGTCACAGCCCTTGGCCAGGCAATGGCCGTGGCCGCGGTGAGTCGAGACGATCTTGTCCTCATTGTCGAGATGTTCGCACACCCCGACTGCGACCGCTTCCTGGCCGCAGTAAAGGTGCGTGAACCCGGCAATCTCGCCGGTCTGGATTTCGACGTGGAGGCGCTCCTCGAATTCGCGGATCACCTTCATCTGGCGGTAGGCGCGCAGCAGCGCTTCACGGCTCAGTTGCATTGCTTTTCGCAGCTCCCCTTCACAGGCCGAGTACCGACCGGGCGATGATATTGGCCTGGACTTCGTTGGTTCCCCCAAAGATCGTCCAGGCGCGGCTGTTGAGATAGCGCGGCGCGGCAACCTGTGCGGCGCGCGAGTACACTGGTTCAGGGACGTTCTCGCCATAAAGCGGACGCTCCGGCGGAAGCTGCAGCCCGGCCGCTCCATACAGATCCACCGCCAGCAGATCGATCTCCTGACGCAGGTTCGAGGCCAGCAGTTTGGTCAATGAAGTTTGCGGCCCCGGCGCGCGCCCTTTGGCAATATCGGCCAGAATGCGCAGCTCGATCATCTCGAGCGCCTGGGCGGAAAGCCGGGCCCGCGCCACGTGGCGGCGCCATTGTGGATCGCCGGCCATCGTTCCACCGCGCCCATCGGGTTCGGCGGATGCAGCCGCTTCAAGCTGGCCGAGATGCGCACCGAGATCGACATCGCCCAGGTCTTCGTCGACCGGTGCATCGAGGGTCTCAACGACGGCACGCTCACCGCCGAGGAAGCCGCCGAGGCCAAGTGGTGGTGCAC
>CALCQB010000357.1 GCA_937897535.1 uncultured Novosphingobium sp.
AGGATCGGCCCGCCGGGTATCTGTGGTCGTTTCCGCGCCGGGATCATCTCGCGGTCGGCATCTGCGCCCAGTGCACCGTCACCGATCCGGTCAACGGCCTCGGCCAGGCGCTGATCGACGGCAACCCGTTCCCGAACGCGCCGGAAACCATCGGCAACTTCACGGCGCGCTATGCGATCCCGTGGGGCTCGGATGGCGAACTCTTCGCCTTCACCGACTGGGCCTATCAGGGCAAGACCAACCTCTTCCTCTACGAGTCGGTTGAATTCCAGACCGACGACCAGATCGAGGGCGGCCTGAAATTCGGCTGGGCCAAGACCGATGGCTCGCTGGAAGTCGCGGCCTTTGCCCGCAACATCACGGACGAGGACAACATCAAGGGCGGCATCGACTTCAACAACAACACCGCCTTCGTCAACGAGCCCCGCATCATCGGCGTCTCGTTCAAGATCGGAAACTAGGACTACTCACGGCCGTCAGGCCACTCTTCACTGCCGTCAGGAACAGGCCGCTCCGGGTGTTGACCGGGGCGGCCTTTTTCTTTGGTGGCGCGCTCGCCCTTCGACGGACGCGCGCGTTGCTCACCGCTGGCGCCCCACCCGCTAAGCCACTAACCTTCCGCCATGCCTCCGCCCACCAATCCTTCCCCAGCCTACACGCGCTTCAGCGAGTCGATGCTCATCGACTACTCCGCCTGGAAGGAAGGCACGCCCTACGACATCGCCGCGCTCAGCGAGATCACGCCCGAAGAGCGCGACCTTCAGCTTAGGGCTTTCACAATAAGCCCGGCCAGCGAGCCGACCACGCTGACCGCGTCGTGCAGCGCCGACCACTTCATGCTCATCGCGCTGGCCGAGGCCTGGCCGAACTCGGGCCGTCCCGAAGTGGGCAGCGCACCGGCGGCCGGCTGGACCGGCGAAGCAAAGCTGGAATGCATGTTCATGACCGCCAGTCCTAGCGCTGCGGCCTTGCCAAATTGCTAACTCCCGCAAAAGGCACTGGCGCTTCGCCGCCGCCGCTGCTAACCGCGCCGCTGAATGCATCCGTAGCTCAGCTGGATAGAGTACTGCCCTCCGAAGGCAGGGGTCACAGGTTCGAATCCTGTCGGGTGCACCAAACGCGCTGTCGCTCGCGGGTATAGCTTAGTGGTAAAGCACCAGCCTTCCAAGCTGGCTATGCGGGTTCGATTCCCGCTACCCGCTCCAGCCCCCGGTCCGATGTTGTCCGTTTGCGTCAATATAGATGGCGGAAAAGCGCTGTATTCTTGCACGACTGGTTCGAAGGCCTCCATCTTCATTTGCTAACAGCGACCACGCGATGGGGGCCATTCGGCGGAAAAGGCGTTTGCACTAGCCCTCACCGACATCGCGATCAGAAACGCGAAGCCATGATCCAAGCCCTATAAGCTTGCCCATAGGTGCTGACGGGAGACAGGCCAACCCAGCTAAGTGAGCTTCCCCAGCGGCCCGTGGACTTAAAGCCGGATCCGCTTGCGCAGAGTGATCACGCCGCGCTTGACCGTCTCGTCATAGCTGGGGTTGTTGGAGCTGCGCCAGATTATGACCCCTCCCAAACCGACGTACCAGTCCTTCGCAAACTCATAGGTAAGCTCGAACTCCGGCGACCAGGAGTGATCGTGCTGGGTGCCTGCTCCGATCGGACGGCTGGGGTACGTCCAGTCGCGATAACGCAAACCGGCAACCAGATCGACCGACCTGTCGATCGGTTTGCGATACTCGATTCCAGCCGTACTGCGCCGATAGCTGCGGCTTGGAAGGTCGGAGTCGATCTTTTCGTACTGGCCTTCAAGCGACAGAAATTCGCCGTCACCCAGCCGCATCCGATAGTCTGCACCGATCACCGGACCATCGCCGGTAAAGCCCGGCCGATCCCGATAATCGCGCCAGCGCCACCCCCCCGTCAGCCGAAATCGATGTTGCCCGGGCTCATAAGCAAACCTTCCTCTGACCTGGACTTGATCCGCTTCGGAGCTCTCCAGAGTGGACATGTGGCTGGTGAAGTCCCCCAGCACCGCGATACTGCTGTCCGACCCGGTGTTGTGGCGCCAGGACCCGGCGATCCGGTTGGACCAGCGATCCTTCTTGGCCGGATCGGAATAGGCGAAATAGGTGCTCGACAAATCGACTCCAAACCGTTCGTCACCGCTATCGCGGTCCCAGGACAGGTTCAGGCCATAGATTCCACCGGACTTGTCGGCGTCCTCGCTGCCATCGCTGGCTTGGCCAGATGCGGTTACCCCGCTGACATAGGCTTCGATGTAGCCGCTATCTTCATCTGCATCCTTGGCATTTGCCTGACATGGCAAGCCGACCAGCGCGGCAGCAAACAACGGCAGCATGGCAAGTCGGGGGTTGCGTGGCATTGTCATGGCTCCTGAGGCTTTCGTGTTCATGATCTATTTGACCAGCGCCGACGGCGGCGCAGTTTGATCGAGCGACAGCAAGCCGTTGCTTTGTTCAAGGCTGCCGTCACCGCACAAGAAATTGGCGACCATGCGATCAAGATTGCCGTTCTCGACCGCTTGGCGAAATTGATGACCAGTGCCTGGCAAGAGGACCAGTCTGTTGTCGCTCGCAATACCAAGTTCCCTCGCACGTTGGATCAGGTGCGAATGCCAGAATTCGGCACGTTCCAACCGGTTACTGCCTTGCCTCGCATCCAACTGCGATTCCTTGCGAAGGTTTGATCCACGTGAATTGTCTTCAGTGCCGACAGCAATCCGGATCGGAATGGCAAGGAATTGCCGCAGCAATTCGTCATCGGCCATCCCGCCCATGCCTTGGGGAAACGCGAGGCTTGAATCACATTCGCTGAACCAGCCGGCAGCCGCCACGACAAGCCTCCGGACGAGCCCAGGTCTGGTCATCGCGAACCGGTGCGCAAACTGGGCGCCGCCTGAAAACCCAGCCAGATCAAAGCGCATGGGATCAAGTCCCAGACGGGCTGATACCTGTGCGGCCAGACGTTCAAGCGCAAGCGCCGCCCCACCTGCGCCGGCGCTGCTCGAAAGCCGCTGGTAACCCCGGAAGCTCATTCCAGAGAAGTCGGGGGCAAGCGTGACAAAGCCGTATTCGCGGCCAACTGGCGCAAACTCTCTGATCACGGTGGCCGGCTGGCTGCTAACGCCGTGCACCACGATCACCAGTTGGTTGTGTTTGATCCTGGGCGGCACCGCAAGTACATAGCCCAAGGGCGTCACTCCGCCATCCAACACACTTGCTGGCATCAACGCACCACGACCAGCGGCTGCACAGTGCGTTCGCGCGGGGTTTGGCGAGCAGAGTATTCCTGAGGCGTTTCAACCGAAATCAGACGACCATTTTCGATTGTCCAGACGATATCGGCCAATCCGATTTCGGCGGGGTCGTGGGTGACCGACAGGATTGTCCCGGCATGACGGGAAATCAGTTCGCGAAAATGTGATTTGAATTCCGGATCGAGTGGCGCGAGGGCTTCATCCAGTAGCAGGATCGGAGGACTGCCCAGCAAGGCACGGGCCAGTGCAATGCACTGGCGGGCACCGACCGAGATGTTGGTGCCGCCCTCGGTTACCCAGTGATCGAGCCCGGCCGGATATTCTTCGATCAGCCCCTGCAAGCGGCACCGGTCAATCAGGCTCTCAACTTCCTTCGCAGAGGCTCCTGGCTTGCGATAGGTCAGGTTGCGCCTGATCGTGCCGCGCATCAGCGGAAGGTCAGGACTGACCATTCCGATCTTCTGAACGATGCTGGCGATCTGGCAATCCGCCAGGCTCTGGCGACCGATCTTCACATTACCCTCGGTCGGGGACACCAACTGCGCTACGATCTGCAGCAGCGTTGATTTTCCGGCTCCGCTATGACCAATGATCGCGACATGCTGGCCGGCCGGCACAGTTGCCGAAACACTTTCCAGGGCGCCGCTCACGGACAGGTCTTCAAACGTAATCGAGGCCCGGTTCTGGACAAACAGCTGCTTGTCGGGATCCGTCAGATTGCGTGACGAGCTGTTCAAGAAATCTTCCAGCTTTCGCCGCGAAATCTCGGCGCGGCGCCAATAGTCATGGGCAAGACCGAGAGTCCGCACATAGCCCTGCATTTGCCGCACCACGATGATTGCAGCGAACAGCGATCCGAGGTCCGCTCGGCCAGCCGTGACATCAAGCGCTGCAACCGCCAGCGCAAAAACCAGTGCGGCCCAGCCCGCCGCCGATGAAATACCGCGGAGCCATCCGCGCAGTTCAGCTTCCTGCACCAGTGTGCGGGTCATCGAAGCACTCTGGCGTTTGAGCCGGGCGGCTTCTCCGCGCGATCGCCCGAACATCTGAACTACCGACAAGGCGTTGACCTGCTCGTCGATGTTGCTGGTCAGCAATGAACGACGCCGACGCACCCGGCCGGTCAGCTTTTGCAGCTTTTGACCCAGGGTCGCCGAAACAACGGTGCCAACCGCAAAGCAAAGGGTGCAGCCAAGCGCCATGAGCCAGCTGATGCTGGCGAGGATTCCGAAGCAGGCGATTGTCGCGATCAGCGCGACTGTTCCGCGCCCCATCCCGCGGCTTATCCACGTGCGGAGCATCGTCAGGTCGCCCGACAGACGGAGTATCAGACTACCGCGCGACCTGTGCTGGATCTGCCGCTGCGCCATTCCGGCCATGTGCCCGTGCAGCCTCTGGCGCAACCGGTGCACGATCCCGAAACTGATCCGTTCTGGAATCGAAAACTCGAACACTTTGAAAAGGGATTGAATCAACGCCGCACAGACCAGCGCACCAAACAACGGTCCGAGGGCGACTTCGCCGGTAGTCACCTCGCCGATCGATTCAAGAGTGGCGCGGATCAAGTAGACCAGCACGACCAGCGCGAGCGCCGTGCCGAAACCGACCGTCAGCACCACAGCAACTTCCAACCGCGTAATCAGATCCCGGTATCGGAGAACCACCCGCTCCATCAGGCGATGCTCCGCATTTCAACCAGAGCTTCCTGATGAACTGGCGTATCGGGAAACGCGAAGATGCTGTCGGCCCCAGCCTGGATCCGATTGTGCTCGTTTAGCTGCAATATCTCCCCAATCAGGACTGGGTCCGCAAGTTGTTCCTTGCGGTAGACCGGTACTTCGAATGCATGCTGGGCCTCGCGGATCAGCAACTCCGAGGCCGTCAATTTACCAGAAACGCCCACTAGCGGCAGCCCGAGTGCCATCAAGCGATTGACCCCGAGGGCGGCCCCCATTGCTTCACCGGCCGCGAAGAATATGCCGTCAACCAGGTCCTGGAAGACTGGCGAAAGGATGAAATCGACATTCTGTTCCTGAAGGATGCCATCAGCCACCTCGATCAGGATGACATCCATTCGTTCGTTCGCCAGGTGATGGACCAGATCGCGCATGATCTCTTCGAGGCAGGGCAACGACAGCTTGTACGTCGCAGAATATCCAGCATCGGTGAAATCGACCACACAGGTTGCGCCCGAATCGACCATTGACCAGTAATCGCCGCCCGAGCCGGTGCCCGTCACCTTGGCCGTGCCGACCCGGTATCCCGCCCGGCTCAGCCCCACCGCAATTGCCTGATTGGTAGTTGTCTTTCCGGAATTCATTGAGGTGCCAAGCACGGCAAAAACCGGTGGCAGATTTTCGCACAGGTCACGCTTCGGCAGCGCAAAATGCTTCAAGTTGAGCGGCGAACCATTCGCATCACCGAGCAGACCGAGCGGCAAGATTTCAGTCGCGCCTCGCAAGCCGCTGGTACGTGAAAGCATCTTTGCAGCCACCCCGCCGGTCGCCACCAAATTTGTCTTGCCCAGGTCCAGTGGCACCTCTGCCTCAAACTGGTCGGTGGCGTAGCGGTCCCCATAGGCGACAATGATCCTGTCACCGGGGTTGATCGCAGCCTTGCGGCCGTTGGGAAGCTCGATGCGTCGCTGGTAGAGCACGCGCACCACTTCGCACAGAACCAGGTCGCCGGTGCGAGGGCGCAATGGACCGCTTACCAGCGTGTGTATCTGCGAAAGATCAACCCGCCTGGTGCTGAACGCCTGCTTGGCGGCAAGCAATTCGGCTTGCTCGATCGAAGTGACCGAGAGCTTTCGGGATATTCTTCTGGTAGAACGGCGCGGGCGCTCGGCGGCGGGCGCAGACGGGTCGTCGCCGCCCTCGTCGCTGCTATCTTCCAATTCCACCTTTGCCCACCGGTCCGGCCCATCGGGGCCAATGCTTCCAACAATCAAGTTCATGCCAGTTCCTTTCGGGACACTGATCAAACGTGACTGCAAATTTTGCTGTTAGCGCGTTGAAATATAACGCAAAAACACAAACCAGCCCCCGTATTAACCAACATCCCCTGGTGCGACTCGAGTGTGTTATCTTTTTTTAACCATAGCGCTCAGCGGAGGAGAGTGAAACTGTAAGAAATTGCCATATCCAGCGGAATCTGCGAATTTATTCAGCCAATTCCGTCCCGCTATGGGTCACCAGAATTTGCCCGGGGTCTTCTGCCGGAGTTCGATCGCGGGTCCCAACGGGTCATCACGGATCAACTGGCCGTGGAATCCGATCGACTTTTTGCGCTGATCGATACTGGTAAGGACGATGCTGGCCTCCTCGAACGTGGCGGGCCTGGTCATGTAGCCAGTCGTGCGGTTGTCCGATGCGAAGGGGTATAGACGGATGTTCGGTGGCGTGGCGGCTTCCGAACCAAAGCTGAGCATTGCCACGAGACCGAATGGCTGCACACGGCGAAACTTGGCGTAACGACCTGGGGCGAGGAAGGCAAAATTGCCGATCCCGTACAGGATCCACTTGCCGTGGTAGCGCTCGATCTCCTGGATCGTATGCGCGTGCTGGCCAATGACAATATCGGCACCGGCATCAATCAGCGCGCGACCAAGCTCAACCTGGTCGTTGTCTGCCCAGGCATAATTCGCCCCCCAGTGCGGAAAGGCGACAACGAACAGATCAGGGTGGGCTGCGTGCAGTTCGGCAACGTGACGCTTGAACGCGGCGACATCGACCGAAGCGACCCCCGGCTTGCCCCGTTCGGCATAAAAGCGGTATTTATTGCGGTAGACGGGGCGCTCCTCAAGCATACCGAAGATCGCCAGTGTAATCTTGCCGCCGCCCGGACGGGGCAATTCGCGGAGCAATGGAGCCTGGGCTCGCTGCAGGTTCAGGTCGGCGCCGAACCAGGCAATGCCGTGCTCGCCCAGATTTGCCAAAGTCTTGCGCAGCCCGGATTCGCCCTGATCGACCGAGTGGTTGTTACCCAGCCCCACAGCGTCGATCCCAAGCTTGCCCAGCGCTGGCGCTGACTTGGAAACATCCGACCAATGGACATAGTCTTTGCCGGTTTGCCCGTCGGACAGAGCCGGGCTCAGCGGTGTCTCCAGATTGACCATTGCGAACTGGCTTCGGTCAACTAGCGGCTTCAGTCGCTCCACGCTCTTGTAATAACGCGCCTGGTCGTCGATCTGCTGCGCGCCATCGGAAGACGCTTGCGTGTCCGTCCGTGCATAGTTTTCGCCAAAGTGCATATCTCCGCCGATCATTACCAGCGCGCCTGTGCCAAAAGGTCGCTGTTCATCGGCGCGTGAGCACGCCGCTGCTAAGATAACGAGCAACATCGCCAGGCTGCGGTTCAACCCTCTTCCGGAACGGAAATGCATAACAAGATTCTTCCCGGATTGTTTCTGGTAATCAGTCGTTTGCAATGGCGGGTGGCCTGCGTGACGCTGTTGATCCTGCTGACAAGTTCAAATCCAACACCGCTCTCCGCTCAAAACGCAAGGGAGGAAATGCTTACCGTATCTTCCTGGGGCGGTCCGGCGATCAAGGTTATCACCTACAAACCAGCCAATTGGACACCGGATTCACCGGTGATCTTTGCGCTGCATGGCGTCAACCGCAACCTCGCATATACACTGCAAACGTGGACGCCGCTGGCGGATCGTCTGGGATTTCTGTTGGTGGTACCCAGTTTTGACAATCGGCGGTTCCCGGGAACTTTCAGCTATGCCCAGGGAGGCGTCACCAATGGCCGTCTGCCGCGCTGGTCATCCTACAATGCGATTCTGCCCATATTCGCCGAGGTGAGCCGACACTACGGCGTCAAGCGGACAGGATTCCGGATCTACGGGCATTCCGCCGGAGCGCAGTTCCTGCACCGGTTCCTCTATTTCCATCCTGACGCTCCTGTCGAGCGGGCAGTCATCTCAATGGCGGGCTGGTATACCTTGCCGGATGAGGACGTGCGTTGGCCCTATGGCCTGGGCGGAACGGCAATTGGCCAAAACACTCTGAAGATCCTGACGCAACACGAAATCGTCATTCAGGTCGGCGCGCTTGATGTTGTGCGCGACGAACAGTTGCGCCGAACGCCTCAAGCAGAGCTGCAAGGGCGCACACGTTATTCGCGCGGACAGAATTATTTCGAAACCATGGGTGCTGTTGCCAGGCGCGCAGACCTTAAACTCAATTGGCGACTGGAGGCCCTGGGCGATGCCGGGCACGACAGCCACCTAGGTGCGCTGGAATCCGCCGAGTGGCTCGCAGCTGACCCCGCAAATTAAACCGGGCATTGGTGCGGAGGGCCGCATTGTTGATTTAGGCTTCAAGGCCGCCCCTCAATCACCAAAGCCCTCAGCCAGGAACTTCTCGGCGCAGCCGGCCAGCAGCGCCGCGCCGCGCGGCAGGGCCGATTCGTCGACGGTCATCCGCGGCGAATGGATCGCCGGGCAGCTGTGCCAGTCGGCGTCTTCGGCCGCGACGCCGAGGAAGAACATTGCGCCAGGGACCTGTTCGAGCACGTAGGAAAAGTCCTCCGCGCCCATGATCGGCTGATCCATCCGGCGGAACGCGGGCGCGCCGAACAGTTCGCGGGTCACCGCCTCGCCCAGATCGACCGCGCGCGGATCGCAGACCGAAACCGGGAAGCCGGGAGTGATCGTGACGCTGGCCTGGGCCCCGTGTGCGGCAGCGATGCCGGTGGCGAGCCGGTCGAGCGCGGCGTGGAGCTTGTCGCGGTGCCGCGGCGACAGCGCGCGCAGGGTGCCGCGCAGGGTGGCGCTGTCGGCGATGATGTTGTGTGCCGTCCCGGCCTCGATCCGCGCGACGGTAGCGATCACCGGGTCATTGGCGTCGAACTGGCGGGTGACCAGGGTTTGCAGCGCCAGGACGATTTCGCAGGCGATCGGCACCGGATCGAGCGCGCTGTAAGGCATCGCGGCATGGCCGCCGCGCCCGGTGACGGTGATGTCGAACTGGTCGGCCGAGGCCATCAGCGCGCCAGCGCGGCCGGCGACCACGCCGTGCTGGGCATTGGGCATGATGTGGAGTGCGAATGCTGCCTCCGGCAGCGCGCGGTCCGCCCCCGCGCCGCCCAGCAGCCCGTCCTCGAGCATGAATTTCGCGCCGTGGAATCCTTCCTCGCCCGGCTGGAACATGAAGCGGACCTCGCCCTTCAGCGAATCGCGCCGTGCGCACAGCAGCCGGACCGCGCCGGCCAGCATCGCGGTGTGGGTATCGTGCCCGCACGAATGCATCGCCCCGGCAATGGTCGAGGCGAAGTCGAGCCCGGTTTCCTCGGCCATCGGCAGCGCGTCCATGTCGCCGCGCAGCAGTACGCAGCGGCCTTCGCCAGCTCCGCCCTTGAGCGTGGCGACCACGCCAGTGGTCGAGGGGCCTTCGCTCCATTCCAGCGGCAGGTTGGCCAGCGCGGCGCGGACCTTGTCGCGGGTCTTGGGGGTGTGCAGACCCAGTTCGGGCTCGGCATGGATCGCGCGGCGCAAGGCCACGATTTCGCCTTGCAGCGCGCGGGCTTCGTCGAGCAGCTTTTCGTGCAGCATGTCAGGCTCCGATCTGGGCCGCGATCCGGCGCGCGGCGGCGTTGTGGGCGCGGACCGACACTGCCAGCAGCAGGTTGAGGGCAAACGCCTGGTAGAGCATGTACCACAGCGGGCTGCCCGCGAACATCGACAGCCCCAGCACGATCGCGCGCGGATTGGGGCCGAGGATCTTGCACAGCAGCAGCAGCGGCGGGGCTTCGGCCCGGACTGCGGCGGCAATTTCCGCCAGCCGGGCCTTGTCGCCGTGGGCCGCCTGGACCGCCGCGTCGATCCGCAGCGCTTCCGGTGTCATCCCGCTGGCCACGGCGATATAGCCCGAAACCAGTTTTCCGGCCCACGACTGCGCGGTCGCCGAGCCCTCCTGGGCATGGCTGTTGCGCAGCCACGGGGTGCCATAGACCCACCATTGGTACTGGCGGCGCTGGACCTCGACATGGTTCGATTGGACCGCGTGACTGATCCCGGCGCCGACCACCAGCACCCAGGCCAGTCCGCCGCTGACCGGTCCGCCGCTCGCCGCCAGCAGCGCGGCGAGCATCAGGTAGACGACGATATGGCTGAGATAATCGCACAGCCCGTCTACCATTTCGCCGATCGGGCTCGACCGGCCGGTCAGCCGGGCGAGATCGCCGTCGGCGCCGTCGACCACGTGCCAGGTCATGTGCAGCGCCATGCCGAGCGCGGCCGAAACCGGCCAGGTCAGCTGGGTATAGGCCAGCCCTGCCGCAACCACGCAGCCCGCGCCCAGCACCGAAACCATGTTCGGGGTGATCGGGGTACGGGCCAGCAGCCGGGCGAATTGCCAGGCGAGCGGATGGTACAGGTAGTAGTTGAGCGGATCCTGCAATTCGCGCGGGCGCATCGGCCGCTTGGCCTGCAGCGGGGGTGAATTGGTCCGCATCGGTCCCTCGATCGTGGACGGTTCCATGTAGCTTGGCGCGCTCCGGTCGGGCTGGGATCACAATTTTGCCCTGATCGGCGCTTATAGCCGCAGAAGTGGGCGCGGCCAGAGCTTTGGCATGGTCCGCCTGGCGCATTCGGTGGAAATCCCGTCCGCCGCGCTGCCGCTCCGGCGCTTGTCGGCCCGGACCGGCGGTTGGCCCAGGGATCCCGCCGGGTTCATTCGGAGTTCATCACCAGGAGGCCTATCGGTCCGGCAAGCGGGGCAGCGCTTTCACAATTCGACCGAGGCTGACGAGGCAGGTAGGATATGGCATTGCACGACCCCGAACCCGTGCAGCAGCAACCCAGGACGGCGCTGGCCCCGGCCGCATTCAGGGCCTTGATCGTCCCCCGCCGCGCGGGCGGCGGCGATCCGCAGCTCACACTCGCCGGGATCACCGTGGCCGAGCGTCAGCGCCGCCAACTGGTCCGCCTCGGCGCGGCGCGGATTGACGAACTGGCCGACGACTTCGCTGCCGGAGGCGGTCCGGTGCTGCTGGTCGAAGCCGGGCTGGTCGCCGACGAGCGGCTGATGGCGGCCTTTCTCGCGGCCGCCTGTCAGCGCGAAAGTGGCGCGCGCCCGTTGCTCGCGATCGGCCCGGACGGGCAGCCCGGCGGGCTTGCCTGGCTATCGGCCGGGTCAAGGGCTCCGTGCTGGGATGCGCTGATGGCGGCCTCGGCTGACCGGTTTGACCTGGCCAGCATCGATACTTATTCGCCCGA
>CALCQB010000358.1 GCA_937897535.1 uncultured Novosphingobium sp.
AGCGGCAAGCTCTGCCTTGGCCGGCGAAGCCAGCAGCGCGGCCAGGATAAGCAGACGGTGCATCGCGCGCGCCCCTTTAGAGGATCAGGAAGCGATGACCTGTTCGATCGCAGCCGTCACCTGATCCATGTCGGCCATGCCGTCCACCCGCGAAACAATCCCGCGCGCATCATAGATCGGCAGGATCGGCGCGGTCTTGGCGCGGTATTCGGCCATGCGGGTGCGCACAGTGTCCTCGTTATCGTCGGGACGGCGCTTGAATTCGTGGCTGCCGCACTTGTCGCAGATGCCCGGCTGCTTGGGCTGAGCGAACTTGTCGTGATAGCCGGTTCCGCAGTTGGCACAGGTGAAGCGCCCGCAGATCCGCTCGACCAGCGCATCTTCGTCAACTTCCAGTTCGATCACATGATCAAGCGTGCGGCCGCGCTCGACCAGCAACTGGTCAAGCGAATCTGCTTGCGCCGCGGTGCGCGGATATCCGTCGAAAATCGCGCCGGTGCCGGGCCCCATCGCGTCGAGTTCTTCGCCGATCAGCGCCGAGACGATTGCGTCCGAGACCAGTTCGCCGCGCTCCATCACCGCCTTGGCCTGCAGTCCGACCGGGGTCCCGGCCTTCACTGCTGCGCGCAGCATGTCGCCGGTGGAAAGCTGGCGCATGCCGAACTTTTCGACCAGTCGTTGGGCCTGGGTGCCCTTGCCGGCTCCCGGCGGTCCAAGCAGAATGATGTTCACGGCATTTCCCCCTGGAATGCTGGTCAGCGCGAGCGACCCTTGAGCTTCGCCTTCTTGATCAGGTCACCATACTGGTGCGCAAGCAGGTGCGACTGGATCTGGGTGATGGTATCGACCGTGACGTTCACCACGATGAGCAGGCTGGTGCCGCCGGCGAAGAACAGCCGGACGCCGGTCTGGGCGATCACCCATTCGGGCACGACGCAGACGATGGTCAGGTACAGCGCGCCGATCACGGTGATCCGGGTCAGCACGTAGTCGAGATAGGTCGCGGTGTTCTTGCCCGGGCGGATGCCGGGAATGAACCCGCCGTTGCGCTTGAGGTTTTCGGCGGTTTCCTCCGGGTTGAACACAACCGCGGTATAGAAGAAGCTGAAGAACAGGATGCCCAGCGCATAGAGCACCATGAAGGCCGGTTTGCCGTGGCCGAGATACTGGTTCATCCCGACGATAAACCCACCCCAGGCTGAATCCTGCGAGATCGAGCTGCCGGCGAACTGGGTGATCGTCAGCGGCAACAACAGCAGCGAGCTGGCGAAGATCGGCGGGATCACGCCCGCGGTGTTGAGCTTGAGCGGCAGGTGGCTGCGATCGGCCTGCATCATGCCGTTCTGGCTGGCGCGCTTGGGATACTGGATCAGCAGGCGCCGGGTGGCGCGCTCCATGAAGCAGATCATCAGGACCAGCAGGACCAGCAGCGCGACCAGGCCAAAGATCAGGAAGCCCGAGATCGAGCCGGTCCGGCCGCCTTCGAACAGGTTCGAAACGAAGGTCGGCATCTGCGCGACAATACCGGCCATGATGATCAGCGAGGTGCCGTTACCGATCCCGCGGCTGGTGATCTGCTCGCCCAGCGACAGCAGGAACATCGTGCCCCCGACCAGCGAGATCATGCCGGCAACGTAGAACAGCGGCCCGGGGTTGATCGCAAATCCTTGAACGTCTGCCGCCCGCAGCGCGGCATAACCCTGGATGATCGCCAGGAACACCGCGCCATAGCGCGAATACTGATTGAGCTTGCGGCGTCCGCTTTCGCCTTCCTTCTTCAGCGCCATCAACGACGGATGGAGCGAAGCGGCCAGCTGCACCACGATCGACGAGGTGATGTAGGGCATGACCCCGAGCGTGATCAGGCTGTACTGCGACAGTGCCCCGCCCGAGAACATGTTGAAAAAGTCCAGCACCCCGCCCGCGTTCCGTTCAAGGAACTGCTTCAACGCAATCGGGTTGATCCCCGGCAGCGGCACGAAGGCCAGAAACCGGAATACGATCAGGGCCCCTACCGTGAACCAGATCCGGTTCTTGAGTTCGGTAGCCTTGGAGAAGTTCGCGAGGCTCAGATTGCTCGCGATGTTGTCGGCGCGTGATGCCATCGGGACTTTATGCCTTGTCTGGGTGCCGGTTGACCGGCCCGCTCACTATGGGGTTGCGCGCTCCATATAGGGAGCCTTGCGCGATGTCGAACCCCTGCAAGCCAAAATCCCCGCCACTGGTGGGCGGGGATCCGGTTGACTGGCTTACTTGGCGGCCTTGGCCGCCTTGTTCGCTTCGCGGCGCGCGGTCTTTTTTTCGTGTTCGCTCGGGCCCGCTTCGGGCACCTCGACCGAACCACCGGCCTTTTCGACCGCAGCCTTCGCACCGGCCGAAACGCCGTCGACCAGGAACTTGACCTTGGCGGTCAGCTCACCCTTGCCGAGCAGGCGGACGCCGTCCTTGCCGCCACGGGCCAGGCCGGCCGCCTTGAGCGCGGCGTGATCGATCACGGCCTTGGCGTCGAGCTTGCCGGCGTCGAGCGCCTTCTGGACCAAGCCCAGGTTCACTTCGGCGAAGTCCTTGGCGAAGATGTTGTTGAAGCCGCGCTTCGGGATCCGCATGTGGAGCGGCATCTGGCCGCCTTCGAAGCCGTTGACGGAAACGCCCGAACGCGCCTTGGCGCCCTTCTGGCCGCGCCCGGCGGTCTTGCCCTTGCCCGAGCCGATACCGCGGCCCACGCGCATGCGGGACTTACGGGCACCATTGTTGTCGCGGATGTCATTCAGTTTCATGTGTTGCACTCGCTTTCGCTTTAGTCGCGCTGATAGGAGGCGCGCGCATAAGCGAAGGCTTGGGCAATGTCACCCTATTTTTGCAGGCGTTGCCGGGCCGGTGCGGCAGTGCTAGCCCCCGCCCCGGTCGTCACTGCCAGGAAGCGTAATTGGCCCTGTTCCGCAAGCTCCCGTTCCAATTCGCCGTGCTGCTGGTCGTGGCGCTGGTGCTGCGCGCCTACACCTTTGGCGATCCCAACCTGTTCATCGACGAGGCGTTCTACTTCGCCGCCGGCAATGCCATGCATCACGGCGCAGTGCCCTATGTCGATGTATGGGACAGGAAGCCGTTCGGTTTGTTCGCGCTGTACTGGGCCGTCGCCGGGATTTCGACCGCCCCGGCTACCTATCAGATCGCGGCCACGTTGTTTGCAACCGCAACGGCCTGGGTGATCGGCCGGATCACCGCGCTGTGGAACGATGGCCCAGGCGGCCTGCTGGCCGGCATTGCCTACCTGTTCCTGCTCAGCGCGTTTCAGGGCTTTGGCGGGCAGACCCCGGTGTTCTACAACCTGTTCATCGCCGTGGCGGCGTTGCTGGTGGCACGCTCGCTGCCGGCCCTGCGCGAGGGTCAGGCACCACGCGCCGTCTTGTTCGCCATGCTCAGCGCCGGGATCGCGATCACGATCAAGACCACCGCGTTATTCGAAGGGGCGTTTCTCGGCCTTTACGCCCTGGCGGCTCTGCCGGCCTCGCAGAGGGTGCGGCACGGCGCGGTCTGGGCGCTGGTCGGGGCCCTGCCGACATTGCTGATCGCGCTGGGCTATGGCCTCATCGGACACTGGAGCGAGTTCTGGCAGGCCATGACCGGGGCCAACCTCTCTGCGGATCGGTGGGACTTGTACTCCGCCCAGATCCGCCTGCGGCTGATGCTGTACGCGCTCGCCCCGATCCTCGCGCTGGCAGCCTTCGGCTGGCTGGACCTGAAGGGCGAGGCGCAGCGCTTTGTCGGCTTGTGGATCGTGGCCGCGCTGGTCGGGCTGTTTGCCTTTCCCTATTTCCACAGACACTATGCGCTGCCGCTGCTGGTCCCGCTGTGCGCGGCAGCAGGGGCATTCCTGTCCCGCAAGTGGCTCGGCGCCTTGGCGTTGCTGGCGGTTTGCGCGCTTGCCTTTCGCGCGTCGCCGACGCTTGACCGAAATCATACCCGGCAATCACAGGCCGCGATGGCACAACTCGCGGCTGCCATCCGCACCCACGGTGGCGGGCGTCCGTTGTTGGTTTATGAAGGGCCGCCCTACCTCTATACCCTGACCGGCCAGCCCTTCCCCTCGCCGCTGGCGTTCCCGGCGCATCTTTACCACGCGATCGAACGGGATGTGTCGCACCTGTCGACCCTGGCCGAGATCCGGCGGGTGATCGCGACCAGACCCGGCGTGGTGGTAATGACCAGGGAACCGCGCGATGGCCCGCTTAACGAGGAGACCTATGCGGTAGTCGTGGGTTATGTACAGGCGAATTGCCGCCTGGTTGCAGAGGTTGATGCCCCGGAACGGCTCCGCGCCGATCATGTCCTTGTCTGGGGCGACTGCCGCTAGACGACGCGGCGAACCTCTTCAGCCCGCTCGTTCGGCACCAGCAACAGCATCTTGAACACCAGGCCGCGCGCTTCGGCGGCATCGACCCGCACGAACCGCATAGCGCGGCTTTCCGGCTCGCGCGCGCAAGCAAAGATCGCGTAACCGACCCGCCTGGTCAGTTCGGCCAATTCGGGACTCGGCTGCAACTCGCTCAAGACCAATGGACGCTGCTTGGCCAGAACCTGTTCTGCGCCGCGCAAGGCGTCAAGGTCATGCCCTTCGACGTCGGTCTTGATTGCACTGACCGTCAGGTCCCGTTCGGCCACGAAGTCATCGATCGAGACCATCGGCACTTCGACGCCGGGCTCACCAGCAGCAGCAATATGCGAAACTTCGCTTTGCCGGGACTGGGTGAACCGCGCCGTACCGGTCTCAGCACCGACCGCATAGGTCACGACTTCAACCTTGGTCAGATTACCGACGTTGGCGATCAGGTGACGGCGCGCGCGCAGGTCGGGTTCAAAGGCAAAGACCCGTTCAACCAGCGGCTCAAAATAGACGGAATAATAGCCGATGTTCGCCCCGACATCGAGGAAGGCCCCCTTGCCACCAACCAGACGGGCCAGCAGCGCTTCGCTGCCCCAATCGATGTTAGCTCCGGCAACAAAAACCTCTGTCGCAGAGAAACTGTCGATCGGCAGAAGCAAACGGTTGCCAGTTGGTAGAAGCATCGAATGATTGCGGCGCAATATCCGCTTGAAGAACTGGCGTTGTGCCGTGCGCCATAGCCAGGGCCAAAGCCCCGTTTCACGGATGAAGGCGCGGTTCATAAGTATTGTCGGTAACAATACAAACGCTCTGAATCAAGCACTTATAAAAACACAAAACCCCGGCACTAGGCCGGGGTTTTGCAATTTCAGTAAAGGGTACGGGTTCAGTCGACCACGGCCACCATGTGCGGCAGCTTGGCAATCGCGCCACGCACTTCCGCAGTGTCTTCGAGTTCCACCACGCGGTGCATCTTGCCCAGGCCCAGACCGACCAGAATTTGCTTCTGGGCGGCGGGGCGACGGATCGGCGAACCGATCTGCTTGATCTTGATCTTCGCCATCGCGCTTACTCCACAATCGCGTCGGCAGCGGCTTCAGCCTCTGCCACGCTGGCTCCGCCGCGACCGAGCAGGTCGGCAACCTTCTTCCCGCGACGCTGGGCGACCGACTTCGGCGAAGTCTGGTTGACCAGGCCATCGAAAGTGGCGCGGATCATGTTGTAGGGATTGCTGGTGCCGACCGACTTGGTCACCACGTCCGCAACGCCCAGGCTTTCAAAGACGGCGCGCATCGGGCCACCGGCGATGATCCCGGTCCCGGCCGGGGCCGAACGCAGGTTGACTTTGCCGGCACCGAACCGACCCTTGCAATCGTGATGCAAGGTACGGCCTTCCTTGAGCGGAACGCGGACCATCTTCTTCTTGGCCGCTGCGGTCGCCTTGGTGATCGCTTCGGGCACTTCGCGTGCCTTGCCGTGACCAAAGCCGACCCGGCCCTTGCCATCGCCAACCACGACCAGCGCTGCAAAGCCGAAGCGCTTGCCGCCCTTGACGGTCTTGGAGACCCGGTTGATGTGAACCAGCTTCTCGATCAGCTCTTCGCCGCCATCGTCATCACCGCCACGGCCGCGATTGCGATCGTTGCCGCCGCGACCACCGCGGTTGCGATCGTTGCCGCCACGGTCATTGCCGCCGCGCCCACGTCCACCGCGGCCCCGCGCTTCGCGCTCGCCGCCTTCGCTGGGAGCAGCAGCTTCGACTGCGGCTGCCGGGGTTTCCACGCCGGCTTCGTTGTTGGTTTCGTCAGCCATCTTAGAACTCCAGCCCGCCTTCGCGGGCGGCATCGGCCAGCGCCTTGACGCGGCCATGGAACAGGTAACCGCCGCGATCGAACACGACGGTGGTTACGCCAGCCTTCACAGCGGCTTCGGCCACAGCCTTGCCGACTTCGGCAGCGCCGTTCACGTTCGCGCCGGACTTCGACCCGAGGGTGTTGGCGGCAGCAACGGTGCGGCCCGCCGCATCGTCGATGATCTGGGCGTAGATGTGACGGCCCGAACGGTGCACCGAAAGCCGCGGACGGCCACCGGAATGCGCCTTGAGCGCGGTGCGGACGCGCCGACGGCGGCGCGCAAACAGGGACAGCTTGGCCATTACTTCTTCTTCCCTTCCTTGCGGAAGATGTACTCGCCGCGGTACTTGATGCCCTTGCCCTTGTAGGGCTCCGGCTTGCGCCAGCGGCGAATTTCGGCCGCAACCTGGCCGACCTTCTGCTTGTCGATACCCGAGATCTCGATCGTGGTGTTGTCCGGCGTCTTGATCTCGATGCCTTCGGGCACCGCGAAATCGACGTCGTGGCTGTAACCGAGCTGCAACTTCAGGTTCTTGCCCTGCGAGTTGGCACGATAGCCGACACCGGTGATTTCAAGGACCTTGGTGTAACCCTCGGTCACCCCGGTCACCAGGTTGTCGACCAGCGTCCGCTGCATGCCCCAGAAGGCGCGTGCCTGCTTGCTGTCGTTACCCGGCTTGACGACGATCGCGTCGCCATCGACGGCGTAGCTGATTTCGTCACGAAGGCTCAGCGTGAGGGTGCCCTTGGGGCCCTTCACCGTGAGGGTGCCGTTCGCGATTTCGGCGCTGACGCCGCTCGGGATCGACACCGGACGTTTACCGATGCGGCTCATCAGAATACCTCCGCCAGCACTTCGCCGCCGACATTCTGCACGCGCGCTTCGGCATCCGAAAGCACGCCACGCGGCGTCGAGACGATGGTGATGCCAAGACCGTTGCGGACCACCGGGAGTTCCTTGGAACCCGAGTAGACGCGGCGGCCAGGCTTGGAGACGCGGGCAACGTGCTTGATCGCAGGTTCACCCTCGAAATACTTGAGCTCGATCCGCAGCTGCGGATGAGCGCCGGTGGCGTCTTCCGTATAGCCACGAATATAGCCTTCGCGCTGGAGCACTTCGAGCACGTTGGCGCGAAGCTTGGAGGCCGGGGAAAGGACAGAGTCCTTCTTTGCCCGCTGGCCGTTGCGGATGCGGGTGAGCATATCACCCAGGGGATCGGTCAGTGCCATCGCTTGATCCTTACCAGCTCGACTTGGTCAGGCCGGGGATAAGGCCCTTGTTGCCTTTGTCCCGCAGCTCGATCCGGCAGAGGCCGAACTTGCGATAATAGCCGCGCGGGCGGCCGGTGGTGACGCAGCGGTTGCGCACGCGGGTGGGGTTCCCGTTGCGCGGGATTTCCGCCAGCTTGAGGCGCGCCATCAGACGGTCGCCGTCGTCGAGCGACGTATCGTCGGCAATCGCCTTCAGCGCCGCATATTTGGCTGCGTACTTCTTGACGAGCTTCTTACGACGCTCGTTCTTGTTCACGGAACTCAGTTTCGCCATGGACTTAAGCTCTCTCTATCTCAGGCCGCTTGCGCGGTTTCGGCTTCGGCCGGGAACGGGAACCCGAACAGACGGAGCAGCTCACGCGCTTCGTCGTCGGTCTTGGCGGTGGTGGTGACAATGATGTCCATCCCACGCACCTTTTCGATCTGATCGTAGCTGATCTCGGGGAAGATGATCTGCTCTTTCAGGCCCATCGCATAGTTGCCGCGCCCGTCGAACGACTTGGCGTTGACACCACGAAAGTCGCGGATGCGGGGCATGGCAACGGTGATCAGCCGGTCGAGGAATTCGTACATGCGTTCGCGGCGCAGGGTAACCTTGCAACCGATCGGCATGCCTTCACGCAGCTTGAACTGCGCGATCGACTTCTTGGCCTTGGTGATGACCGGCTTCTGGCCGGCAATCAGGGCCATTTCTTCGGCGGCAATCGTGACCTTCTTCTTGTCCTGGCTGCCTTCGCCGACGCCCATGTTGATCGTGATCTTTTCGATCTTGGGCACTTCCATGTGGTTCTTGTAGCCGAACTTCTCGGTCATCGCCTTGACGATTTCCGCATCGTACTTGGTCCGCATCCGCGGCACATAATCAGCCATCGATCTTCTCCCCGGACTTGACGGCCACGCGGATCTTCTTGCCGTCTTTCGACGTTTCGAAGCGGACGCGGGTGGCCTTGCCGGTCTTGGGGTCGGCCAGGCCGACCTTGGAAATTGCCATCGGCGCCTCGCGGCGGTCGATCCCGCCCTGCGGGTTGGCCTGGCTCGGCTTGCGGTGACGGGCAGCGACATTCGCGCCCTGTACCAGTACCTTGCCGTCCTTCGGCATCACGGCCAGAACGGTGCCGGTGTGGCCCTTGTCCTTGCCCGAACGGACGACGACACTGTCGCCCTTCTTGATCTTCGCGGCACCCATTACAGCACCTCCGGCGCAAGGCTGATGATCTTCATGTAGCCCTTGCCGCGCAGTTCGCGCACGACCGGGCCAAAGATACGCGTGCCGATCGGCTCGGCATTCTTGTTGATCAGCACGGCAGCATTGCTGTCGAAGCGGATCACGCTGCCGTCGGTCCGGCGGACTTCCTTGCGGGTCCGAACGATGACGGCACGGTGGACGTCGCCCTTCTTCACCTTGGTGCGCGGCTGTGCTTCTTTGACCGACACCACGATGATGTCGCCCACGCCGGCGGTGCGGCGCTTGGATCCGCCCAGCACCTTGATGCACTGGACGCGCTTGGCGCCGCTGTTGTCAGCGACATCAAGCTGGGATTGCATCTGGATCATTGATCCGGTTCCTTCTCACTGGCTTGCCGGTACCAGTCCGGCAGTTCCAAAAAAGTCTTAGACGTCGGCTTCGACGGCGGTGCCCTTGCTGGCGGTGACGCGTTCGATCACCTTCCAGGTCTTGAGCTTCGAAAGCGGGCGGGTCTCTTCGATCCGCACGGTCTCGCCGGTCTTGAAGGCGTTGTCTTCGTCGTGGGCGTGATACTTCTTCGAACGGCGGATGATCTTCCCGTAGAGCGGGTGCTTCACCTTGCGTTCGACCTTCACGACCACGGTCTTGTCGGTCTTGTCGGAAACCACGGTCCCGATCAGGATACGCTTGGGCATCGTGGGCTCCTTACTTCGCGCTGCGGGCGCGTTCGCCCTGCAACGTCTTGATGCGGGCGATATCGCGACGCACTTCCTTGATGCGCGCGGGACGCTCGAGCTGGTTGGTCGCAGCCTGGAAGCGCAGGTTGAATGCCTCGCGCTTCAGCTCGGCCATGTCGGCCGACAGCTGGTCGTCCGTCTTGGGGCGCAGATCGCTAACCTTGGCCATTATTCACCTCCGAGGTGGCTGGTGTCGCCCAGGCGGGCAACGACCTTGGTCTTCACCGGCAGCTTCATCGCAGCGCGGCTGAACGCTTCGGCGGCCAACGGACCGGCAACGCCATCGAGTTCGAACAGGATCCGGCCCGGCTTGACGCGCGCAGCCCAGTATTCGACCGAACCCTTGCCCTTGCCCTGACGGACTTCGGCCGGCTTCTTCGACACCGGCACGTCCGGGAAGATCCGGATCCAGAGCCGGCCCTGACGCTTGATGTGACGCGTGATCGCGCGGCGGGCCGCTTCGATCTGGCGGGCGGTGATCCGCTCCGGCTCAAGGCACTTCAGCCCGTAGGAGCCAAAGTTGAGGTCGGTGCCACCCTTGGCATTGCCATGGATGCGGCCCTTGAAGGCCTTGCGGAATTTATGCTTTTTCGGTTGCAGCATGACTTAGTTCCTGCGGTCTTCGCGAGCCGGACGGACGCCCGAGGTCTGGGCTTCGAGCATCAGACGGTCCTGCGCCATCGGATCGTGGCCAAGGATTTCGCCCTTGAAGACCCACACCTTGATTCCGATGATGCCATAGGTGGTCAGCGCCTCGGCTTCGGCATAGTCGATGTTCGCGCGCAGCGTGTGCAGCGGAACGCGGCCTTCGCGGTACTGTTCGACCCGGGCGATTTCGGCGCCGCCGAGACGGCCGCCGCATACCACCTTGATGCCTTCGGCACCCAGGCGCATGGCCGACTGCATCGCGCGCTTCATCGCACGGCGGAACGCAACGCGGCGGATCAGCTGATCGGCGATGCCCTGCGCAACGAGCTTGGCGTCGATTTCCGGCTTGCGGATTTCAACGATGTTGAGCTTGACGTCGCTGCCGGTCATCTTGGCGATCTGCGAGCGCAGCTTTTCGATGTCCGCGCCCTTCTTGCCGATGATCACGCCAGGACGAGCGGCATAGATCGAAACGCGGCAGACCTTGGCCGGACGCTCGATCACGACCTTCGAAATCGCCGCCTGGGGCAGCGTTCCGGTCACGAACTTGCGGATCTTGAGGTCTTCCTCAAGCAGCTGGGCGTAGTTCTTGCCTTCGGCGTACCAGCGGCTGTCCCAGGTGCGGTTGATCTGCAGGCGCAGGCCGATCGGATTTGACTTGTGACCCATGACTTACGCCTCCCCTGCTTCGAAGGACACTTCGCGAACCACGATCCGCAGCCGGCTGAACGGCTTGAGGATCCGGGTCGACTTGCCACGACCGCGGGTGTGGAAGCGCTTCATGGTGATCGCCTTGCCAACGCTGGCTTCCGACACGACCAGCGCATCGACGTCCAGGTTGTGGTTATTTTCCGCGTTGGCGATCGCCGAAGCGAGCACCTTCTTGGCGTCGGCTGCCATGGCCCGCTTGGAGAACGAGAGGATGTTCATCGCCTCTTCGACCTTGCGGCCACGGATCAGCGCAGCGACCAGGTTGAGCTTCTGGGCCGAACCACGGATCGTGGTGCCAACCGACAGGGCTTCGTTTTCTGCGACGCGGCGGGGGGATTTTGCCTTGCCCATTAGCGCTTGCCCTTCTTGTCGGCAGCGTGGCCCGGGAAGGTGCGCGTGGGCGCAAATTCACCAAGCTTGTGGCCGACCATGTCTTCGTTGACCGAGACGGGGATGAACTTGTGGCCGTTGTAGACGTTGAACGTCAGACCAACGAACTGCGGCAGGATCGTCGAACGACGCGACCAGGTCTTGATCGGAGCGGCGCGGCTACCCGTATCCTGCATGGCTTCCGCCTTTTTCAGCAGGTGCAGGTCGACGAAGGGGCCTTTCCATACGGAACGTGCCATGGGGCCTTACCTCTTCTTCTTGGCGTGACGCGAACGGATAATCAGCTTGTCCGTCTGCTTGTTGTTGCGGGTGCGGGCGCCCTTGGTCGGCTTGCCCC
>CALCQB010000359.1 GCA_937897535.1 uncultured Novosphingobium sp.
CCTGCTCGACAATGCCGGCAAGTGGGCAACCAGCAAATGCTCGGTCCGGTGGTACCGTGACCAGGCGATGGTCGCGATCGAGATCGACGACGATGGGCCGGGGCTACCCGACGAAGAACGCGAAGCCGTTTTCAAGGTCGGCACCCGGCTCGATGACTTGATGCCGGGTACTGGGCTGGGCCTCGCGATCTCCCGCGATCTGGCGCGCATCTACGACGGAGACGTGGCGTTGAGCGCTGGACCCGGAGGCGGTCTGCGCGTTACTGTTTGGCTGCCTGCAAGTTGATATCAAGATTAGACTCCCTTGTCGCAGAAGCTTCTTTCGCGAAACTTTTGAGAACTGAAAGATCAACGAGGGTCTTCATTCTGTAAACTGGAACGGGCCCTGTCAGCGCAAAAGCACCGACCGGCGGCTAGCGGAGTGACTGGCTAGGGCGGAGCAATGCCTCGTCCCAGCAAACCCGCTAGTCCATTCCGCTACGTCTACTCCTCGCCTGAGGTCAGCGCTCCGCCAATTGAAGGCGAGTTGCGATTGGTTGATAGCATATCTGATAATTGTTCGGTGAATAAGGCTGTATCCGGCGCTGGGAAGTTCGACGGCCGGACCGGCATGAGTACAGTCGATCCAGAGATCAGATCGTGCTGGCCCCCATTCCGCCTGTCGCGCCTTTGGTAGTCGAAGCGATTGATTTATAGAATTGTCTTCGATATCTCACCTTGAAGACAACACATCAGGAGATGCGCTAATGCCAGTACTGGTCGCACCGCTGAACACTGCCGAGAATTTTGCAGCCTCGCCGAATGGACAGATCGTCTACGTCGCGGGCAATGACGGGTGGTTGCGCGCCTTTGACAGCGCGACGGGCACGCTCTTGTCGGCATGGGACGTCGGGACCGACCTCAGCGGCATCACGATTTCGCGCGACGGCGCTTATGCGATCATCACCGAGGAGGTACCGGTCAGCACAAATTATTCCGACGACTGGACCACGAATGAGACCGTCGCCGCCGTCTACAGGGTGAATTTGCAAACCGGAGCCGTACAGACCTTCCAGTACACCGCGACTGGCTATCATTATACTTTCGGCGATGTTGCCTTCACCAGCGACGGCACGGTACTTCTCTCTCAGAATATCCTGCCCGGCTGGAGCGGTTGGACCAACATGATGCGGCTTGATCTGGCGACAGGGACTTTCGCCAGTAGCGGGTCATATTATGCCGGGCTGGGCTCCGTCCCCTCGCTGACCCAGGCCGCGACCTCCGGCAACGCCCTGGTCGGTCAGTTGGGTTTGTCGTCCGCCGAATACTTCCTGATGAACAGCAGCGGTGTCGCGGTCGATAACAACGGTGGGTCCTATTCGAACGGTGTCTATGGTTATGCCGCAGGGGTCGAGGCTTTCAGCGGGACCGGCACGACAGGCCGAGTGGCGATCGCGACTGGCGGGGGGCTGCATCTTTACGACGGCGATTTCAACTACCTGACAAACCTGGCGACGCTCTTTCCCTGGCTTTCGGCCACCACCGGGCTGGCATTCAACCAGGATGCTTCGGTGCTTTATGCGATCGATCCGAATTACGACCGCATCATCGGCATTTCGATGGTCGACTACTTCCAGGTCGCCAACATTCCGCTCGGGGATCATGCATACCAGATTTCTGGTATGAGTGATGAGCTGGTCCTGACGGCAAATGAACTCACCTTCTTCGTAGCGACTTCCGGCGGTGTCCTTAGCGCTGGGAACAGTGTGGTGGGCGGCCGTACCGACGGCGACGACACCATCATCGGAACCATCGAGAACGACCGGCTCAGCGGCGGGGCAGGGAACGACATCATAAAGGGCCGCGGCGGCAACGACCTGATCGAAGGCGGGCTTGGCACCAACCTGCTGCGCGGCGAGGCTGGGAACGATACGCTCGTCCTCTCTGCGGGATCGGTCAATGACACCGTCGATGGTGGCGACGGCACGGATGTGTTGCGCTTGTTCGGCTCACACGCGCTTGGCGACCTCGTAGGGATCGAGGCCATCGAGCTAGTCGCCGGCTCCGCCCTCACCCTCACCGGCAACCAGTTCGTCCAGGGCTTGTCCGCCACCGGAAGCGTTGCCGGTAACGGGACCCTGGTAATCAACATGACCGCGGGGACCGATTTCGCACCTACGCAAGTGACCTTCATGGCGGGTGTCGCCCTGACGATAAACGGGTCGACCGGCCTTGATGTCGTCAAGGGGCCGTTGACCGTGGCCACCACCGTGTTCGGTAATGACGGCACCGACCAGATCCGCACTGGCAATCTCGCCGATGTGGTCGACGGGGGTGCCGGCAACGACAAGATCATGGGCCTTGGCGGCGCCGACCAGCTCACCGGCGGCCAAGGCGGGGACCAGTTCCGCTACCTCTTCACCACGGACAGCGGGCTCGGCGCCAATGCCGACCGGATTCTCGATTTCACCAACGGGGAGGACAAGCTGGACTTTCGCGTCCTCGACGCCGACCCGGTGACGCCGGGACGCCAGACGTTGAGCTTCATCGGCACAGCCGGCTTTGCCACCAATGGCACCGCGCAGGTCCGCTACGCCGACAGTGGTGCGGACACGCTAGTCCAGATCGACCTCAACGGGGACGGCGCGGCGGACATGGAGATCGTGCTGGCGGGCCATGCGGGGCAGGCGCTGGTGGGGACCGACTTCTTGTTCTAGCAGCGCTGTGGCGGAATCGGGGCTTAGATCCACCGTGCATAGAAGGCCGGGCTGCTGCTATTGCCGCTGCCCGACAGCCGGCAATCACTCTCAGCGGGCTCTGTCAGAGCAAATGCACCGCCCGTCAGGACTGGCCATTCGGCGCGGGTCGCATGCCGCGCCCCCGCAAGCCCGCCAGTCCGTTCCTCTAGTTCAACTGCTCGCCCGAGGTGATCCGCCTCGTGGTGATGATGTACGTGCGGTTCCCGCTGTCCTTGAGGAATGTCGAGGATCTGTTGTTCGAGCGCGGGATCGACTTGTGCCACGAGACGGTGCGGATGTGATAGAAGCGGTTCGGACCCATGTTTGTGGGCGAGATCCTCGAGAGCTACATCACGAAGACCCGCGACAAGGAAGCCGCGCTGACCGAGTGGCAGAGCCTCATAGCCTAAGCTCACGCGCTCAAAATCAGAGCTCCGCTCATCGGAGACGAGTTGCGACTAGACTGACAGCACCGCCAGGCCTGCGTTCGCGCTCCTTCGCTGAAATTCGCCCAAGTCGCGGGCTGAACTGAGGATCAGGCCAACCTGCGGCCAGGCGGCGCGACTGGCGGCTGGGCAAGGAGACTGGTTCCAGGTTGGCCAACCGCGATGAAACTTGGCCATTGCATCGCGCCATGCTGCACTGCACAAAGGGCTCATGCGGATAGCCGTTGTCGATGAAAGCGCCACGCGGGCTGCGGTGATCCGCGAGGGGCTGGCCACGCTCGGCGATTGCGAGATTTTCGTGGTGACCGAGCGGCAAGGATTGGTGGCGCAGATCGGCGCGATCGCGCCAGACATCGTCTTGATGGATCTGGGCAATCCCTCGCGCGACGTGCTGGAGGAATACTTCGCGGTCAGCCGTGCGCTGGCCCGGCCGATCGCGATGTTTGTCGATGAAAGCGATGACGAGTCCCTGGGCGCAGCGATCGACGCCGGGGTTTCATCCTACGTCGTCGATGGGATGGCCCCGCACCGGATCCGGCCGATCCTCGATCTGGCGGTGCGGCGGTTCAATGCCTTTGCCCGGCTCCAGGCCGATCTCGCCGAAGCCAAGGGCAAGCTGGCCGAACGCGACCTGGTCGATCAGGCCAAGCGGATCCTGATGGACAGCCGCGGCCTGGCCGAGCCGCAAGCCTATGCCGAATTGCGCAAGACCGCGATGAACCAGGGGCGGCGGATCGTCGACATCGCCGAAGCCGTGGTCACGGCCCACCACTTGATCGGAGGCCGTTGATGGCAAGCGATTTTACCATCGGCTTCCTGCCACTGGTCGATGCCTGTCTGCCGATCCTGGCGCGCGAGCACGGCTTTGCCGAGGCCGAAGGACTGTCGCTGCGGCTGGTCAAGGACATGAGCTGGGCGACCGTGCTCGACCGGCTGCTCTATGGTCACAGCGATGCCGCGCACATGGTTGCGCCGCTGGCGATCGCGACCACGCTGGGCCGGGGGCGGCCGGCGCAGCCGCTGTCGGTGCCGTTCGCGCTGGGGCTCAACGGCAATGCCATCACGATGAGCCTCACGCTGGCCGATCAGGTCCGTCCGCCGGGCCGGCTCGGCAATCCGCTGATCGTCGGAACCGCGCTCGCGGCCCTGGCCAAGCAAAGCGCCGCGCGCGGCAAACGGCTGCGGTTCGGGGTCGTCCACCGCTATTCCAGCCACAACTACATGCTGCGCTACTGGTTGGCGGCTTGCGGGATCAGGCCCGATCACGACGTCGAGATCGTGACGATTGCCCCGCCGTTCTGCGCCGACGCGCTCGAAGCGGGCGAAGTCGACGGAATCTGCGTCGGCGAACCGTGGAATTCGGTGGCGGTCGAACGCGGGGTTGGCCGGATCGTGCTGGCCACCGCGCAGATCTGGCGGCGCGGAGTGGAAAAGGTCTTGGCGCTGCGCGAGCCGGTGCTCGAAGAACGCCGCGGTGACGTCGAAGCGCTGATCCGCGCGCTCGTCGCCACTGCCCGGCACTTTGTCGATCCGGGAAACTGGGAGAGCAACGCCGCGATCCTGGCGCGCAGCGAATACCTCGATGGCTCGGCCGAGCTGATCCAGCGGGCGATTTCGGACCGGCTGCTGCTGACCAAGGGCGGCGCCTTGATCCACTACCCCGATTTCATGTTCCAATACCGCGAGGCGGCGAACTTCCCGTGGGTCAGCCAGGCCGAGTGGCTCTATACCCAGATGGTCCGGTGGGAGGGCATGACCTTTTCAGCCGAGGATGCCGAAAAGGCCGCGCGGGTGTTCCGCCCCGATGTCTACCGCAGCGCCCTGCTCGGCAGCGACGAGCCGCTGCCCGGGGCAAGTTCGAAGGTCGAGGGCAGCCTGACCGGCCTGACCGCGGTCAGCACCCAGCAGGGAGCGATGACGCTGGAAAGCAACAGCTTCTTCGATGGCCGGGTGTTCGACCCGCACGATATGGCGGGGTACCTGTCGCGGCAGGCTTGAGGCCGATTTTGCTGCACTGCAAAATAAAGCTTTACGCCGCCGCCCCGAATCGCTTACCATAAGTCCAGCCGTGATTGCATCCCAAGGCCGGGGCGCAGTGAATATCCGGCTGAAAACTGACATTGCGTGGCAACGACGCCGCCCGGACCGGTTCCTTCAGGACCGTTCGAGGCGGCTTTTTTGCGTGCGCGAAGTGGAGCGCGAAAACCGATGCCGAAGGGGCAATCAGCGGAGCACCAGGACGGCGATCAGCGCTGCTGCCAGCAGTGCGCTGATCGCTTGCCAGAACCGCACCGGATCGCGCGCGGCGAGCGGCAGCTTGCGCTGCGGTCCGATCTCGAGGGTGCCGCCGCCTTCAAGGGCGCGGAGCAGTTCGATCACGTCGCCGAACCGGGCGGCGGGGTCGGGCTGAATCGCGGTCAGGATCGCATCGTCGAGCCAGCTGGGCATGCCGGGACGGTGCTGAGAGGGCGCTGCAGCCCGTCCGAACCGCGGGCGCTGGAACGCTTCCTGCTCGCCGTAAGGCCACTTGCCGGTGAACCAGCGGTACAGCGTGACTCCCAGCGCGAACTGGTCGGTCAGCGGATCGCCGGCGTTGCCCTCGAACTGTTCGGGGGCCATGAAGCCGGGGCTGCCGGGAATCTCGTCGACCCGGAAATCCTCCACCCGCGGCAGCCGCGCCACCCCCAGATCGATCAGCTTCAAGCCGTCGTCGGCGGTCAGCATGACGTTGTCGGGCTTGATATCGCGGTGAACCACTTCGAGCCGGTGCAGCGCCGCGACGGCCCGGGTCAGCTTGATCGCCGCATCGAGCCCGGCCTTGAGCGGCGGTTGCCCGCGTTCCAGCCGCTGCGCCATGGTCTGACCGTCGAGCAGCGGCTGGACCCCGTAGAGCGCGCTCTGCCGGTCGGGCCGGACCGGATGTGCGGCGAGCACGAACGGGCTGGAAATCCGCTGGGCAAGCAGCATCTCGCGGGCGAAAGCCAGCCGCAGCGCGCGCTCGGACAACACCTCGCGGCGCGGAAACTTGAGCACTACCACCCCGCCATCCTCGCTGTCGGTGGCGACCAGCAGGATCGCGTGCCGCCCTTCGGACATCACCCGCTCGATCCGGAAGCCGTCGATGCTCTCCTCCACTCCGGGCGGTTCGGCAAATGGCAAGGCAGACAGTCCGGCGAGAATTCCATCGTGATCGGGAGCGGGCAAACGCACGATGTCGAGCACCAGTGCGGTGGCATTGTCGCGCCCGCCCGCGTCGATCGCGGCTTCGGCGAGCCGGTCGGCGGTGGCTTCGGCGCTGGCGTTCTCGCTCAGGATTGCGGCGATCTTCGCGTTCGAAAGCACGCCGTGGACCCCGTCGCTGGTCAGCAGCAGGCGATCGCGCTCAGCCAGTTCGATCTCGCCATGATCGAGCCGCAGTTCGCTCTCGATCCCCAGCGCGCGGATCAGGACATGGCGCAGATCGGGTTCGGGCCGGACGTGATCCAGGGTCAGGCAGGTCAGCCGCCCGCCGGAAAAACGCCAGGCGCGGCTGTCGCCGACATGGACCAGATGCGCGCGCCGTCCGCGCAAGGCCAGCGCGGTGAAGGTGCTGGCGCTGTCGGTCATGGTCTCGCCCCGGCCGTGGCTGTGGAGCCAGCGGTTGTAGGCGGCGAGCGGGGCCTGCATCTTGCGGCCAGCGCCCAGCGTATCGGGCATCGCGTAGAACCCCTCGATCAGCGCCCGCACCGCCAGTTCCGCCGCGGTCCGGCCGGCCTTGCCGCCCGACACGCCGTCGGCAACAGCCGCGATGATCCCATGGCGCGCGCGTTCGAGCGCGGTGCCGAGATGCACCCCGCCGAAATCCTGGTTCTCGGTTCGCGGCCCGGTCAGGCTGGCAAAGCCCGCCGCGACCACCAGTTCGCCTTCGCTCCGCATTCGTTTCGCCTGCCCCTTACGCGCACGGGCCCGTCGCCCGCCCGCGTGAGGATCGTTTCCAAACCAATTCCGTCAAGTCCAAGGAGGGCCTACCAATGGCAACGCTAGCCATGACACCCGAAGTCCAGACCATACCCGCCGGAAAGCCGTTCTGGCAATCGGGCCACCGCCCGACCCTGCTCGCTGCGTTTCTCTATTTCGATATCGCCTTCATGTGCTGGGTGATGCTCGGGCCGCTCGCCCCGATCATCTCGAAAGACCTCGGGCTCGATCCCGCGCAGAAGGGCTTCATGGTCGCGGTGCCGACGCTCGCCGGGGCGGTGATCCGCCTGATCAACGGGCTGATGGTCGACCGGATCGGGCCCAAGACCACCGGGATCATCAACCAGGTGGTGGTGATCGCCGGCCTGGCCTTTGCTTGGTGGTTCGGCGTCACGAGCTATGAGGGCACGCTCGCGGTCGGCGTCGTGCTCGGCTTTGCCGGGGCAAGCTTTGCGGTGTCGCTGCCGCTGGCCAGCCGCTGGTATCCGCCCGAGCATCAGGGCAAGGCGATGGGCATCGCCGGCATGGGCAATTCGGGGACCGTCTTCGCTTCGCTGTTCGCCGCATTGCTGGCCGCCAGCTTTGGCTGGAACAATGTGTTCGGGCTGGCGCTGATCCCGCTGATCGCGGTTTTCGCCTTCTACCTCTACGCCGCCAAGGACAGCCCCGACCAGCCTGCGCCCAAGCCGCTGACGGCCTATGCCTCGGTGCTGGGCGAAGCCGATGCCTGGTGGTTCATGCTGTTCTACTTCGTTACCTTTGGCGGCTTCGTCGGCCTGTCGAGCTCGCTGCCGACCTTCTACACCGACAGCTTCGGGGTGACCCCGGTGATCGCCGGTTACTGCACTGCTGCGGCGGTCTTCATGGGTTCGCTGCTGCGCCCGGTCGGTGGCGCACTGGCTGACCGGTTCGGCGGGATCAAGACGCTGACCCTGGTCTATGCCCTCGCCGCGCTGCTGCTCACCGCGATCGCGATGGTCGCGACCTCGGGCCTGGCCACGGCCGTGGCGTTGTTCGTCGCGGTGGTGGGAACCCTGGGGGTCGGCAACGGCGCGGTGTTCCAGCTGGTGCCGCAGCGGTTCCGCAAGGAGATCGGGGTGATGACCGGGCTGGTCGGGTTCGGCGGCGGGATCGGGGGCTTCTACCTCGCGGCCTCGCTCGGCGCGATCAAAAAGGCCACCGGCAGCGCCTCGATCGGGTTCCTGATCTTTGCAGCGCTGGCGGTAGTGGCGCTGATCGGGCTGACCGCGGTCAAGCGCCGCTGGCGGACCACCTGGGGAGCAGCGCTGCAAGGCGCGCGGATCTAGGCTCGCACCGGGGCGGAGCCGCAAGCGCTCCGCCCGGGCTGACCGCACGCAAGCGGCGGCAGCCACAGGGAGAGGATGCCGGAACGGCGTCACGCCAATCCGGAGATATTCCATGAAGCCTTTCGCCAAGTCTGCAGTGGTCCTGCTGGCCCTGACCGCTGCCCAGCCCGCGCTGGCCGCCCCGGGCGACCCGGTCAAGCTGGACGGCGGCCTGACGCTCGATCCGATCATCGACGCCCGGCTGCGGTATGAGGGGGTCGATACCCCGACCCTCGATGCCGACGCGGTGACCCTGCGGGTCCGGGCCGGGGCCGAACTCAAGCACAAGTCGGGCCTGTCGGTGCTGGCTGAAAGCGAAGCAACGCTGGCCGTTGTCACCTCGTACAACGCCTTCCCGTTCGGCATCGCCGATACCCAGCGGCGGACCGGCTATGCCGTCGTGGCCGATCCGATGAACGTCGAACTCAACCGGCTGCAGGTCCAGTACAAGTCCAAGCAGGTCACCGTGACGCTGGGGCGCCAGCGGATCAGCCTCGACGACCAGCGCTGGGTCGGGGCAGTCGGCTGGCGGCAGAACGAGCAGACCTTTGACGCGGTGCGCGGCGAAGCCAAGTTTGGCCCGGTCAGCCTCGACGGCACTTACGCGATCAGCCAGCGGACGATCTGGGGGGTCGATGCGGGTCCGCGCACCGCGTTTGACGGCGACTTCGTGTTTCTCGGCGGCGGTGCCAAGCTGGGTCCGGTCAACCTGAAAGCCTTCGCCTATCTGCTCGATTTCGATCCGGCCGAACAGGCAGGAACGCTGGCTGTACCCAACGCCGATACCCAGACCTATGGCCTGCGGGCCAGCGCCACATTCAAGCTTTCGCCCAAGGCTACCGCCAGCTTCACGGCCAGCTATGCCCGCCAGTCCGACTGGCAAGATAACCCGGTCGATTATTCGGCCGAGTACATCACTGCCGAAGCCGGACTTGGCTTCGGGCCGCTGGGCCTGAACGCCGGTTATGAGAAACTCGGCGCGGACAATGGCCGGGCGGTCCAGACCCCGATGGCGACGCTCCACAAGTTCAACGGCTGGGCCGACCTGTTCCTGACTACCCCGGCGGGCGGGCTGGAAGACTGGTACGGCGGGGCAACGATCAAGTTTCCCAAGGTCAAGCCGCTGCCGGGGCTCAACGCGGCGGTGACTTACCATCGTTTCGAAAGCGATCTGGGTTCGGTCCACTACGGCGATGAATGGGATGCGAGTGTCGGCTTCAAGCTGGGCCGGGTCGGGGTGCTGGCCAAGTTCGCCGATTACAACGCCGACTTGCTCGGCGCCGATACCCGCAAGCTTTGGTTGCAGCTGGAGCTTGCCATCTAGCCGCGGTCTGGCCAGCGGATTTTGTTGCACTGCACAATTTCCGCTTGCCAGATCGGACCCGAATCGCTTACACCTGCGGGCAAGCACAGGATGTCGTCCACCGCCGGGCGAATCACCATCCGGCCCAAGCACTTTACCTGCGTGGCAACGAAGCCGCCCGATCTGGTCCCCCGGACCAATTCGAGGCGGCTTTTTCGTGTTTGCGCGCCGGCCAGGAGACGACCGATGAATGCGCCTGCGAGTTTCAAACCGGCAATGAGCGACGCGGTCGAGCGACTGGTCGTGATCGGCAACGGCATGGCCGGGTGCCGCGCGGTCGAGGAGATCCTGGCCCGCGATCCCGCACGCTATGCGGTGACGATCTTCGGGGCCGAGCCGCGGGTCAACTACAACCGGATCATGCTTTCCCCGGTGCTGGCCGGCGAAAAGACCTTCGACGAGATCGTGATCAACGATGCCGCCTGGTATGCCGACAATGCCATCACCCTGGTTTCGGGCGATCCGGTGGTGGCGATCGATCGTTCGGCCCGGATGGTGATCGCGCAGTCGGGCCGGACCGAACCCTATGACCGTCTGCTGATCGCGACCGGATCGGACCCGTTCATCATCCCGGTCCCGGGGCATGACCTGGCCGGAGTGGTCACCTTCCGCGACCTCGACGATGTCGACAAGATGCTGGCGGCGGCCGATCAGGGCGGCAGCGCGGTGGTCATCGGCGGTGGCCTGCTCGGGCTGGAGGCCGCGCACGGGCTGTCGCTGCGCGGGATGCAGGTCAGCGTTGTCCATCTGATGCCGACCCTGATGGAACGCCAGCTCGACGAAGCCGCCGGTTACCTGCTCAAGAGCGAACTCGAGCGGCGCGGCCAGACCATCGTCACCGGCGGCGATACCGCCGAGATCGTCGGGAAAGAGGGCCATGTCACTGCGGTCCGGCTCAAGGATGGACGCGAATTCCCGGCCGATATCGTGGTCATGGCGGTCGGGATCCGGCCGGCCACCGCGCTGGCCAAGGCGGCCGGGCTGGAGGTCGAGCGCGGGATCCTGGTCGACGATCACATGGTCACTTCCGACCCGGCGGTGATGGCGGTCGGCGAATGCGTCCAGCACCGCGGGGCCTGCTATGGCCTGGTCGCCCCGCTGTGGGACATGTGCCGCGCGCTAGCCGATCATGCCACCGGCGCCCCGACCGGCTACGAGGGGTCGGTTACCTCGACCAAGCTCAAGGTGTCAGGGATCGACCTGTTTTCGGCCGGGGATTTCTCCGGCGGGGATGGCTGCGAGGACATCGTGATGCGCGATGCCGCGCGGGGGATCTACAAGCGGGTGATCGTCAAGGACGACCGGCTGGTGGGTGCAGTGCTCTATGGCGATACCGCCGACGGATCGTGGTATTTCGACCTGCTCAAGCGCGGCGAGGACATCGCGCCGATCCGCGAAGCGCTGATCTTCGGCCAGGCCTTCGCGTCCGGAGGGACGCAGCTGGACCCTAACGCTGCCGTTGCGGCCCTCTCGGACGATGCCGAGATCTGCGGTTGCAACGGCGTTTCCAAAGGCAAGGTGGTTGGCTGCATCCTGGGCGGTGCGCACAGCCTCGATCACGTCCGCTCGGCCTGCAAGGCCAGCGCCAGCTGCGGCAGCTGCACCGG
>CALCQB010000360.1 GCA_937897535.1 uncultured Novosphingobium sp.
CTGACCCGTTCGAGCAGGGTGCCAATGGTCAGGTCTTCGGGCCGCACCCCTTCGAGCGCCGAAAGCCGCCCGCCGAGCACGTGGTAGCGCCCGGTGAACAGCCGCGCCCGGTCAAGCGCCCACAGGTCGGCAACGTCCTCGACCACGCACAGCGCCCGCGCATCGCGGCGGGGATCGGTGCAGATCCCGCATGGGTTGGCGGTATCGACATTGCCGCAGGTCGCGCATTCGATCAGGCCCACCCGCACCGCCTCAAGCGCTTCGAGCAGCCCAACCAGCGATGTCTCGCGCCGCTTGATCAGCCACAGCACCGCCCGCCGCGCCGAGCGCGGGCCAAGGCCGGGCAGGCGCGACAGCGCGGTGGTCAGTGCTTCGATCTCTTGCGATGCCATAGGAGGGCAGATAGGGACAAACGCAGGACATTTGAACCGAAAAGCCCTTCCCCGCTGGGGAAGGGTTGGGATGGAGGTTCTGCGCAAGCCCTTACGCTCGGCTTCGCCTCGCTCCCCCACCCCAACCCCTCCCCGCCGGGGAGGGGCGTTCGGACGCGAGGCAGGTTGTGAAAATCATCTTCATGGGAACCCCGGATTTCGCTGTCCCGGCGCTGCAGGCGCTGGTCGCGGCGGGGCATGAGGTGGTCGCCGCCTATACCCAGCCGCCGCGCCCGGGCGGTCGCCGCGGGAACGACCTGACCGCAACCCCGGTCCACCGCGCAGCCGATCTGATGGGGATCATGGTGCGCACGCCGCTGACCTTGCGCGATCTGGAGGCGCAGGCCGATTTTGCCGCGCTCGAGGCCGATATCGCGGTGGTCGCTGCCTATGGCCTGATCCTGCCGCAGCCGGTGCTCGACGCCCCGCAGCACGGCTGCCTCAACATCCACGCCAGCCTGCTCCCGCGCTGGCGCGGTGCGGCACCGATCCAGCGCACGATCCTCGCGGGCGATCACTTTACCGGGGTAACGATCATGCAGATGGAGGCCGGGCTCGATACCGGACCGATGCTCGCCAGCGTCTTCACCCCGGTCGATGACAAGACCGCCGGTGAACTGACCGCGGAGCTGGCCGGACTGGGCGCGAACCGGCTGGTCGAGGTGCTGGCCGACCTTCCCGCGCATCGCGCCGAACCCCAGCCGGAGGAGGGGGTGACCTATGCCCGCAAGATCGACAAGGCCGAAACGCGGATCGACTTTGCCCATTCGGCCGAGCAGATCGCGCGGCAGGTCCGCGCCTTTGCCCCGGCCCCCGGCGCGTGGTTCGAGCTGGACGGTGAGCGCTACAAGATCCTCAAGGCCGAGGTGATCGCCCGCGAAGGCGTGGCCGGACACACGCTGGATGACCGCCTGACGATCGCCTGCGGCTATGCGGCAATCAGCCCGACCCTGATCCAGCGCGCAGGTCGCCCGGCGATGGAACTGGACGAATTGCTGCGCGGGCGGCCGGTGCCGGTGGGGACCCGGCTCGCTTGACCCGCTTCGCCCTCACCCTCGAATTCGACGGCACGCCATTCGCCGGGCTGCAGCGCCAGGCACACTCGCCCTCGGTCCAGCAGGCGGTCGAGGAGGCTGTGCTGGCCACGACCGGCGAAACCGTGACGCTCCACGCCGCCGGGCGGACCGATGCCGGAGTCCACGCCCTGGCGATGCGCGCGCATGTCGACGTGGCCAAGGACATCGACGCGTTCCGGCTGATGGAAGCACTCAACCATCACCTGCGCCCCGCCCCGGTCGCGGTGCTGGATTGCGCGACGGTTCCCGACGACTGGCATGCCCGGTTTTCCTGCATTGGCCGCGAATACCTCTACCGAATCGCCAATCGCCGCGCGCCGCTGACGCTGGACGCGAACCGGGCGTGGCAAGTGCCCCAGCCGCTTGACGCCGCGGCGATGCACCGCGCGGCGCAGGCGCTGGTGGGGCACCATGACTTCACGACCTTCCGCTCGGTCCACTGTCAGTCGGCCAGCCCGCTCAAGACGCTCGACCGGCTGGCGGTGGAGCGGGTCGGCGAAGAAGTGCACATCCGCGCCGCCGCGCGCTCCTTCCTTCACCACCAGGTCCGCTCGATGGTCGGCTGCCTGGCGCTGGTCGGAATGGGCCGGTGGCGCGAAGAGCAGGTGGCCGAAGCCCTCGCCGCTCGCGACCGCGCCGCGCTGGGCCTCAACGCCCCCAGCGAAGGGCTTTATTTCGTCCGCGCGCTTTACCCCGACGACTAACCCAAGCCCGTCTATCCTGAGCTTGTCGAAGGACTGTCCTTCTTGCAGCAACAGTGGGCTTTGAAGAAAAAAGCAGCCCTTCGACAAGCTCAGGGTGGACGGGTCTGGGGATCGGGTT
>CALCQB010000361.1 GCA_937897535.1 uncultured Novosphingobium sp.
GCTGGCATGAAGACAGTCTTGTTCGTTTGCACCGGAAACATTTGCCGCAGCCCCATGGCCGAGGGGCTGTTCAAGCATGCCATGCGCGGCCGCGCCGATTTCAAGGTGATTTCGGCCGGAGTGGGGGCCATGAATGGCCAGCCGGCCAGCGACCACGCGGTGCGGGCCTTGCGCCAGCTCGGCATCGACATCAGCCAGCACCGCAGCCAGCACTTTGATGCCTGCAATTTCCACTGCTTGCCCTGCCAAATCATCGCCTTGCGATGACGCTTGTTTCGATTTCAAACGCGCCAGTTCTTTTTCAAGCGCCTTCATCGCATCCATTATCTGCGCGATTTTGGCGGGGATTTCATGCGCCGGAGCTTTGAGTTCTTGTGCCGCTTGTGACAGTAATGCTTGTTGCGATTGCACCAACTGCAAAGCGCCTGTGCCCGTAGCGGCCTCAACACGGCGCACACCCGCCGCCACGCCACCTTCGGAGACGATTTTGAACAGGGCGACATCGCCGGTGCGGGCGACGTGGGTGCCGCCGCACAGTTCGACCGAATAGGACTTGTCGGTGGTCCGGCCCATGCTGAGTACCCGCACTTCATCGCCGTACTTCTCGCCGAACAGCGCCATTGCGCCGGCCTCGATCGCCTCGTCCGGGCTCATCAGCCGGGTGACGACCGGATCGTTGGCGCGCACCTCGGCGTTCACCTCGGCCTCGATCGCGGCGATATCCTCTGCGGTCAGCGCGGTCGGCTGCGAAAAATCGAACCGCAGCCGGTCGGGCGCGACCAGCGAACCCTTCTGCGTCACATGCCCGCCGAGGCGTCCGCGCAGCGCGGCGTGGAGCAAGTGGGTGGCCGAATGGTTGGCCCGGATCGCATCGCGGCGCGCGACGTCGATATCGAGCTTGACCACATCGCCGATCCTGATCGTGCCAGCCTCGACCACGGCTTGATGCGCATGCAACCGTCCGAGCGGCTTGGACGTATCCGCAACAGTCAACTTTACGCCATTTCCGGTGATCGTGCCGGCATCGCCCATCTGGCCGCCGCTTTCGCCGTAGAACGGGGTCTGGTTGACGATCACCGCGACGCTGTCGCCCGCGCTGGCCGACTGAACTTCCGCGCCGTCCTTGACCAGCGCGACGACCTGCGCCTCGCCGGTGGTGGCGGAATAGCCGGTGAATTCGGTCGCGCCTTCGCGCTCGGCGATGTCGAACCAGACTTCGCCATCGGCCGCCTGGCCGCTGCCCTTCCAGGCCGCGCGCGCGGCCGCCTTCTGCTGGGCCATTGCGGTATCGAATCCGGCGCGATCGACCGAAATGCCGCGCGCGCGCAGGGCGTCTTCGGTCAGATCGTACGGGAAGCCGAAGGTATCATAGAGCTTGAACGCGGTCTCACCGGGCAATTCGCCGCCCTCGCCCAGACCACCGGTTGCTTCGTCGAGCAGCTTGATTCCGTTGGCCAATGTCCGGCGGAACTGGACTTCCTCACGCTGCAGCGTTTCTTCGATCAGCGGCTGGGCCCGGCCGAGTTCGGGGTAAGCCGCGCCCATTTCCTGGATCAGCGCCGGAACCAGCCGGTGCATCAAGGGATCCTTCGCGCCCAGCAAGTGCGCATGCCGCATCGCCCGGCGCATGATCCGCCGCAGGACATAGCCGCGCCCTTCGTTGCTCGGCAGCACGCCGTCGGCGAGCAGGAACGAGGTCGAGCGCAGGTGATCTGCGATCACCCGGTGGCTGGCCTGGCTTTCGCCCTCGGCCTTGACCCCGGTCAGGCTTTCCGAGGCGGCGATCAGCGCCTTGAAGGTATCGGTGTCGTAGTTGTCGTGCACGCCCTGCAGCACCGCCGCGACGCGCTCCAGCCCCATCCCGGTGTCGATGCTCGGCTTGGGCAGTTCGCCGATCTGGACGTCGTTTTCCTGCAGGAACTGCATGAATACCAGGTTCCAGATCTCGACGAACCGGTCGCCGTCTTCATCGGGGCTGCCCGGAGGCCCGCCAAAGATAAGGTCGCCATGATCGTAGAAGATTTCCGAGCAGGGCCCGCAGGGTCCGTCCGATCCCATCGCCCAGAAGTTGTCCTTGGTCGGTATGCGGATGATCCGGCTTTCGGGAAGCCCGGCGATCTTCTTCCACAGCTCGAACGCCTGATCGTCGGTGTGATAGACCGTCGCGGTCAGCTTGTCGGCCGGGATGCCCCACTCTTTGGTCAGCAGCGTCCACGCATGGGTGATCGCCTGCTCTTTGAAATAGTCGCCAAAGCTGAAGTTGCCGAGCATTTCGAAGAAGGTGTGATGCCGCGCGGTGTAGCCGACGTTATCGAGATCGTTGTGCTTGCCCCCGGCCCGGACGCATTTCTGGCTGCTGGTCGCGCGCGGTGTTGCCCGGGCCTCCAACCCGGTGAAGACGTTCTTGAACGGCACCATCCCGGCGTTGACGAACATCAGCGTCGGATCGTTGTAAGGCACCAGCGGCGCGGACGGCACCACCTCGTGCCCGGCGGACCCGAAGTAATCGAGGAAGGAGCGGCGGATTTCGTTCGTCGAAGTCATGCCGCCGCCGATAAGGCACGGCTCGCCACGCGGCAAGGCGGTTTTAGGGGGCGGTTTTCGGGCGCGGTTCAGGCCCGGCCGGTAACGATCCAGGCCGCAGCGCCCAGCGCGACGAGGTTTCCGCTGCGGTGCTGTTCCAGCCAGTCGCGCATCCAGCCCAAAGCCCGTTCTTGCGCGATGCCCTCCAGCGCGCGCAGCGCCGGTGCTGCCGGGCCGATCCGCGAGAACAGGTTGAGGGCATCCTCCACCGGGTTTTCGCCGACCCCGGCAACATAGGCAAAATCGACTTCGGCCAGATCGATGTCCTGCCAGCCGGCCTCACCCAGGATCGCGCGGACATGGTCCGGATCGGCGAAAGCGAACGGCCCCGGCGCGGTGGGATCGGTATTGCCTGGCACTGCGAGCAAGCTGGCCAGTTCGCTTGCCCAGGGGTTCAGCCGGGGACTGCGGAAGCAGGAGAACACCAGCTCCGCCCCGGGCTTGGCGATTTCGCGCAGGTTCGTGAAGGCGGCGCGCGGGGCATCGAAGAACATCACCCCGTGACGTGAGATCAGCTTGTCCGGGCGAAACCCGTTGCCGCTCCATGATCCGGCATCGGCTTCCTCAAACCGCACATTGGGATGCTTGGCTCCGCGCTGCTGCGCGGCGGCGATCAGCGACGGCGAAACATCCACCCCGATAATCTGCGCGCTGGCATTTCCGCGGGCGATCGCCAGCGAAAGTTCGCCCGCACCGCAACCGATATCGAGCACGGCTTGACCCTCGCACCCGCCGATCCGGCCGAGCAACCGCTCGGTCAGCCCGGCAAAGGCGCGGTCGGTCAGGCGGTAATTGTCCGCCCAGGTCTTGCCCACGGCATCGCGCCACTCGGATCCGGTCGTCATGGCCGCAAGGCTAAGCGTTGCTCCGATCCGGCACAAGCCGGAATTGCGCCGCACAATTCGCTTGCGACTCGAACGCAACAGGCAGAGCATTGTCCCATTCCAAGCGCCCCGGGGGTGTGGAGGAGCCAGCGCCCGGCGCGCCTCAACCCAAGAGGAGGCGACGATGGTGGGCATCCAGAATGGTACCAACGGCGGTAGTGCAGCAACCCGTGCGGTCGCGCTGGTCGGGCCGGCCGGCACGGGCAAGACCAGCCTGGCCGAAGCGTTGCTGTTCGCCAGCGGCGCAATCAACCGCCAGGGCAGCGTCGAAGCCGGGTCGAGCGTCGGCGACGCCAGCCCCGAGGCGCGGGCGCGCGGCAGCTCGACCGAAGTCAACCTCTACCATCTGAACTACATGGGCGATCGCTTTGCCCTGATCGACGTTCCCGGTGGCCCCGGCTTTGCCGCCGACGGGCTGGCCGCGCTGCAATCGGCCGACATGGCGCTGGTGGTGATCGATCCCGCCCCCGAACGCGCGGCGCTGGCCGAACCGATGCTGCGCCAGCTCGACGCGCTTGGCGTGCCCCACGCAATTTTCGTGAACAAGATCGAGCACGCCCGGGCCGGCCATCAGGGTCTGCCAGTCGAGCACCGCCACCGGCTGGCTGCCGCCGCGGGCGTCGAACAGCATGTTGTCGAGCCGGTAGTCGTGATGAACGATGGTGAACGGCGCGGTCTGCATCGCGAACCAGGGCAGGATCTTCGCCGCGAACTCGTCGAGGATCGCCGGCACGCCGGGCTCCAGCAGCGTCGCGAAACGGGTCTTGATCATTTCGACACAGGGCGGCAGCTGCGCGCTGTACATGCCGACCATGGTCTGGCGGCTCATCCACGGCTGGGACAGCGTGGCCTCGTCTCCCCACAGCGGGGCATGCATCGCGGCCGCGGTATCGATCGCTGCCATCAAAGCCTGCCCTGTATTTGGTGGAAAGTTGGTAAGTTTTGACGCATCAAAAATTTCATCACGCCGCGGAATCAAAGCGGTGGTGCGTGTGGATGATGAATCCGTAGCAGTTCTAGCGGACAGTTTTTGGCGCGCCAAATCTGCTTTAGAGGTGTTACCCATTACTTGGGATTTCGGTCCCAACGGCAAGGAATCTAGCGCCACCATAGCCGAGCGTTTACGTGAGGGATTGACGTCAACAAACAATGTCTTTGCAGACATAGACCAAGGCAATGTGGCGGAAGCCATTCAAGGCGCTGCGAAAAAAATTGAAGCTGTTTACGGCACGCCATTTGTTTCGCACGCATGCATGGAACCGATGAATTGCACGGCCTGGGTGCGCGCAGGCCAGGCCGAGGTGTGGGCGCCGACGCAGGGCCCGGGTCCGCACCAGGGGATCGTCGCGCAATTGACCGGACTGCCACCCGAGAAGG
>CALCQB010000362.1 GCA_937897535.1 uncultured Novosphingobium sp.
GACAGGCCCGCGCGGCCCGGAACTCGCGGATCAGCTTCGGTTGATCCGGAGAGGAAGTGTATCCTTTCCGGGGAGCATGGTTCCCGCGATGGATTGCTTCGCCTCGCGATCTCGCCCGATGGCCTCGTCCTGCCCGATGTCCACGCCAAGGCCCCCGGCCGCGGTGCATGGATCGGTGTGTCCCGCGCCGAGCTTGAAAAGGCGATCGCCAAGGGCCAGATGAAGGGTGCATTGGCGCGCGCGTTCAAGGGCGCTGCGCTGACCATTCCGGATGACTTGCCCGAACGGATCGAAGCCGCGCTTTTCCGCGCCTTTACCGACCGGCTGGGCCTCGAACTGCGCGCCGGCAAGCTCTTGCTCGGCTCGGACCGGATCGCTGAAAAGGCCCGCGCCGGCCGCGTGGCATTTATTGGCCATGCCGCCGATGCCAGCGAAGATGGCTCACGCAAGCTGGATCAGGCGTGGCGCGTGGGCATGGAAACCGAGGGTTCTGGCATGGCGGGAACGCGCTTGCCACTGGACCGGGCGGCGCTGTCTGTGGCATTGGGCCGCGACAATGTCGTCCACCTGGCGCTGACCGACCCCCGGGCAGCGGAACGGGTAGAAGTCCCGCTCCGGCGCTTGCTGCGCTTTCTGGGGCAGGGCCAAACGAACGATCAGGGTAATGGCGAAGGATCGGCCGATGCGGCTGGTCCAGCGCCTGTGACGACAAATTGAATTTCGAAGGACTGGTAAGACAAGATGAGCGATAGCGATAACAAACCGACTTTGGGCCGCAAGCCGCTGGGGCTGAAGAAGTCGGTCGACGCCGGTCAGGTCCAGCAGACCTTCAGCCACGGCCGCACCAACAAGGTGGTGGTCGAGGTCAAGCGCCGCAAGCTGATCGGCAAGCCCGGTGCTGCCGAAGCCGCGCCGCCGCCTCCGCCGCCGCCCCCGCCGCCCGCGCCGGTCGCTGCACCCAAGCCCGCGCCTCGGCCGGCCGCTCCGGCAGGTGAAACCCCGCAGGAACGCGTCGCCCGGCTGCAGCGCGAGGCTGAGGAAGCGCGGCTCAACATGCTCGAAGAGCAGACCCGGCGTGAGACCGAGGACCGCCAGCGCGCGCTCGACGAAGAGCGCCGCCGCGCCGAAGACAATCGCAAGGCCGAAGCCGAAGCTGCTGCGGCACCCGTCGCAGCCCCCGCGTCGGTCGCCGCTGAGCCGGCCGCCGAGGTCGCTGGTGAAGCCGAAGCCGAAGCCACGTCCGAGGACGAAGCCCCGCGCGGCAGCGTCGCTCCCGCCGCGCGCCGGTTCACCCCGGTGGCCGCGCCCAAGCGGCCCGAGGCCCCGGCCAAGAAGATCGCGCACCCGCGCGACAAGTCGGGCGGCGAACGCCGTCATGCCGGCAAGCTGACGGTCACCCGGGCGCTCAACGAAGACGAAGGCGCTCGCGCCCGTTCGCTCGCCGCGCTGAAGCGGGCCCGCGAAAAGGAAAAGCGCGCCCACTTCTCCGGCAAGAGCCAGCCGCGCGAAAAGCAGGTCCGCGACGTGATCGTGCCCGAAGCGATCTCGGTTCAGGAACTCGCCAACCGCATGGCGGAAAAGGGTGCCGACCTGGTCAAGGCGCTGTTCAAAATGGGCATGCCGGTCACGATCAACGAAGTGATCGACCAGGATACGGCTGAACTGTTGGTCGAGGAATTCGGCCACAACATCCAGCGGGTCAGCGAAAGCGATGTCGACATTGATGTCGCCGCCGACGTCGATCCCGAGGACACGCTGAAGGCGCGTCCGCCGGTGGTCACGATCATGGGCCATGTCGATCACGGCAAGACAAGCCTGCTCGATGCGCTACGCGGAACCGACGTGGTCCGGGGCGAAGCCGGCGGGATCACCCAGCACATCGGTGCCTATCAGATCAAGACCAAGGGCGGCGATCTGGTCACCTTCCTCGATACGCCGGGCCACGAAGCCTTCACCGAGATGCGCCAGCGCGGCGCCAACGTGACCGATATCGTGATCCTGGTCGTGGCCGGGGACGACGGGCTGATGCCGCAGACGATCGAGGCGATCAACCACACCAAGGCGGCCGGCGTGCCGATGATCGTGGCGATCACCAAGAGCGACAAGCCCGAATTCAACCCGCAGAAGATCCGCGAACGTCTGCTCGAACACGAAATCGTGGTCGAGGCGATGTCGGGCGATGTCCAGGACGTCGAGGTTTCGGCCAAGACCGGGGCCGGGCTCGACAATCTGATCGAGAAGATCCTGCTCCAGTCCGAACTGCTCGAACTGCGCGCCAATCCGGACCGCGCGGCCGAAGCGACCGTGGTCGAAGCCAAGCTCGACAAGGGCAAGGGCCCGCTCGCGACGGTGTTGATTACCCGCGGGACGCTCAAGGTTGGCGACATTCTGGTGGTCGGGACCCATTCGGGCCGCGTCCGGGCGATGCTCGATGACAAGGGCCGCCAGATCAAGGCCGCCCCGCCGGCGCTGCCGGTCGAGGTGCTGGGGCTCGGCGGCGTGCCGATGGCCGGCGATACGCTGACTGTCGTCGAAAGCGAGGCCCGCGCCCGCGAAGTTGCGGCGTTCCGTCAGGAACAGGCCACGGCCAAGCGCACCACCACGGCTCCGGCCACGATCGAGAACATGTTCTCGGCGCTGACGGCCAAGAACGCCGTGATCGAATATCCGGTGGTGATCCGGTCGGACGTGCAGGGCTCGACCGAGGCGATCGTCAATGCGCTCAACAAGCTGTCGAACGACGAGATCAAGGTTCGCGTGCTGCAATCGGGGGTCGGCGCGATCACCGAAAGCGATGTTGGCCTGGCCCAGGCCAGCGGCGCGCCGATCATCGGCTTCAACGTTCGCCCGAACGCCAAGGCCCGCGAACTGATCGAACGCCAGAAGGTGTCGCTCAAGTACTTCGACGTGATCTATCACCTGACCGACGAAGTCGCGAAGGAAATGGCTGGCATCTGGGGTCCGGAACGGATCGAACACGTCGTCGGCCGGGCCGAGGTCAAGGAAGTGTTCCCGGCCGGCAAGCGCGACAAGGCGGCCGGTCTGCTGGTGCTCGAAGGCGGGATCAAGAAGGGCCTGTTCGCCCGGCTTACCCGCGACGACGTCATCGTTTCGAAGACCGTCATTGCTTCGCTGCGCCGCTTCAAGGACGACGTCGCCGAAGTCCGCGGGGGCCTCGAATGCGGCGTGGTCCTGCAGGACACCAACGACATCAAGCCGGGCGACATGCTCGAAGTGTTCGAGGTCGAGGAACGCGAGCGGACGCTGTGACGGCGGGGCGCTGACAGGTGCCCCGCTACGTCGCCCTGTTCGGCAGCATCAACGTCGGCGGCAACCGGCTGACGATGGCCGACCTGCGTTACGCCTTCGAGCGTGAAGGGTTCGAGGAGGTCGAAACCGTTGTCGCCAGCGGCAACGTGCTGTTCGCGTTCGACGAGCGGCCCACCGATGGCCTCGAGGACCTGTTCGCGCACATGATGGCCGAGCGCTTCGAGATCGCCAGCTTCGTCGCGGTGCGCAGCCGCGATGAACTGGCCGAAGCGATTTCGGGCAATCCGTTCGCGGCCGATGGCGCGGAGAATCTGGTGCATACCCAGTTCCTCGGCGGGCAACCCAGCCAGGCCCAGTTCGACGAACTGGTGGCGGCCTATTCCGGGCGCGGACCGGAAAGGCTCGCGCTGGGGACGCGGGCGCTTTATGTCGATTATGTCGCTGGCGCGGGGAATACGCGGTTAACCGGTCCCTTTATCGAACGACGGCTGGGCTTTCCGGGCACCGCGCGCAACCTGCGTTCGCTCAGGCGGATTCTCGGCAAGATGGACGAAAACTGATGGCTGGCCCTGCAACCCCCGAAACCCGCTCGGTCCGCCTGCTCAAGGTTGGCGAACAGGTCCGCCATGTCATGTCGGAACTGCTGGCCCGCCAGGAAGTGCATGACGACGTGCTGACCTCGCACACGGTCAGCGTCACCGAGGTGCGGATGTCGCCGGACCTGCGCCATGCGACGATCTTCATCAAGTCGCTGCTGGGCGCGAATGAGGACGTGGTGCTGAAGGCGCTGCGCACCAACACCGCCTATTTCCAGAAGGAAGTGGCCGGACGGCTCAAGCTGCGGTTCGCGGCCAAGCTCAAGTTCCTGCCCGACGAAAGCTTCGACGAAGCCAGCCGGATCGAGGCCTTGCTGGCCAATCCGAAGGTCCAGCGGGATCTGGGCGAGGATTGACCCGCCGCACGGTAAGACGTATCTTACCGGTATGACCGCGCAAACCAGGCTATCGGCCAAGGGACAAGTCGTCATCCCCAAGGACGTCCGCGACCGGCTGGGGCTGGTCGAAGGGACGGTGTTCGACGTTGTCGAACGCGGAAACGAGGTTGTGCTAAAACGGCAAGCAATGGTTGGAGATCCGTCTGGCGCTGAAGCGGTTGCCAATGCGGTTAGCGAAATCCAGTCCTACTATCGCTACGACGGTCCGCCGCTTTCGCTGGCAGATATGGATCGGGCGGTTAGCAAGGCCGTCCGCAAGAAATATTCCCGCAAATCCAAGCCGTGATCGCGGTCGATACCTGCATTCTCGCCCGGTGGGTGATGCGCGATGATCCGGCCCAAGCCGCGATTGCCGACGCTGTTCTGGCCGAACCATTTTATCTTGGAATTGGTGTATTGGTCGAACTGAGCTGGGTGCTGGGCAGCGTTGGCAAGATGCCCCGCAATCATATAGCTCGGACTTTCGCAACGCTGCTCGGACTGCCGACGGCCTGCGTGCAGAACGAGGTGCACGTCCGTTGGGCCGTCGAACGCTTTTCAACGAACGGCGATCTGGCTGACTTGCTTCATCTTGCAAATTCGGTCGATGCCGATGCGTTTGCGACATTTGATGCCAGAATTAGCAAGCAGGCAGGTCCCAACGCTCCAGTCAGGGTCGTGCTGCTGCCCTAATCCGGCACCAGCCGGGCCTGGATCGTGATCGTCACGTTCTTGCCCACCACCAACGCATAAGACGTCATCCCGAAATCGCGGCGGTTGATCGTGGTCGTGGCGGCAAGCGCGATCGGCGCGCGACCGCTGGCCCTGGCCGGTGGATCGGCAAAGCTTACCGCCAGAACCGCCGGGCGGGTTACACCGCGCGCGGTGATCATGCCCTCGACCCGCGCGGTCACCGATCCGGTCATGATCATCCGCTGCCCGGCAAACCGCAGGTTCGGATAGTTGGCGACATCGAAGAACGCCTTGCCCTTGAGGTAGTCGGTATCGGTCTGGCTCCCCGCGGTCATCGCCCGGGCGTCGAGATCGACCTCGAGGTCGATCGCGTCGAGCCGGTCCGGGGTCAGCCGGATCGAGCCGCGCATCACCGGAAACCGGACGGTCTTGTGGCCCAGCCCGAAGTAGGACACCCGCGCACTGACTTGCGACGCCGCGCCGTCGAGCCGGTAGTGATAGCTTGGCCCGGCCGACGCGGTGGCGAGCAGCAGAAGCAGCGCGGTAAAGATCCGTAGTGGCGACACCATTTGCCGGGTGAGTGGCGTTCCACAGCCGCGCTGTCAATCGTACTGGCCTTTTGGGAACGAGTGCTTATCTCGTGCGCGCATGGCCAAGCTCTATTTCTACTATGCCAGCATGAACGCGGGCAAATCGACCACGCTGCTGCAGGCCGATTTCAATTACCGCGAACGCGGGATGGCGACGATGCTGTGGACTGCCGCACTGGATGATCGCAGTGACACCCGCGCGATCGAAAGCCGGATCGGGCTGGGGGCGGATGCGCACCGCTTCGATCCCGCCACCGACCTGTGGGAGCGGATCGGAGCGGCTACCCGGGTCGAGCCGCTGGCCTGCGTGCTGGTCGATGAAGCGCAGTTCCTGACCGAGGCGCAGGTCTGGCAACTGGCCAGGGTCGCCGATCAGGCCAGAATCCCGGTGCTGTGCTATGGCCTGCGGACCGATTTCCAGGGTGAGCTGTTTCCCGGCGCCAAGGTCCTGCTGGGGATCGCCGACAGCCTGGTCGAGCTGAAAGCGGTGTGCCACTGCGGCCGCAAATCGACCATGAACCTCAGGGTCGATGCCAGCGGCGCGGCGGTCAAGCAGGGTGCGCAGACCGAGATCGGCGGGAATGACCGCTATGTCGCGCTGTGCCGCAAGCATTTCGTCGAGGCGCTCGAAGGGTGAGCGACGGGTTGCACGCGGCGCTGGCGGACGGGGACCTGCGGCTGGAGCTGCTGGCCGAGCAGCACCGCGAGCCGCTCCGCGCCGCCTGCGCGCGCGATGCGGAAATCTGGCAGATCTACCCCTTCACATACGAAGGGGATGCCTTCGATCCGCAGTTTGACCTGATGCTCGCGGCCGGGACGCGGCGCTGTTATGCAATTGTCCACGGTGGCGCGGTGGTGGGCATGACCGCCTGGATCGAACACGGTCAGCCGGGCTGGTCGATCGAGATCGGTAACACCTATATCGTCCCCGAATTGCGCGGCACCGGGTTCAACCGGCGGATCAAGCAGCTGATGCTCGACCATGCCTTTGCTTCCGGGCTGGAGCGGGTGGCGTTCAAGGTCGATGCGATCAACCTGCGCAGCCGCGCCGCCGTGCTCAAGCTCGGCTGCAGCCAGGAAGGGATCATGCGGCATGAGCGCCGGACCTGGACCGGGCGGCTGCGCGATACGGTGCTTTTCAGTGTGCTGCGCGACGAATGGTGTAAGGAACCCGGATGAACGATACCCTGTTTCAGGCTGCGGCGCTGATCATCCCGCTGATCATCGCGATCGTGTTCCACGAAGTCGCCCACGGCTGGACCGCGCGGGCGCTGGGCGATCATACCGCGGCGCAGCTCGGGCGACTGAGCCTCAACCCGCTCAAGCACGTCGATCTGTTCGGCACGATCATCCTGCCGGGGATGCTCAAGCTCGCCGGCTTGCCGATGTTCGGCTATGCCAAGCCGGTCCCGGTGGTCAAAGGCCGCCTGCGCAACCCGCGCCGCGACATGATGATCGTCGCCGCCGCCGGTCCGGGCAGCAATCTGGTGATGGGGCTGATCGGGGCGGTGCTGCTGGGGCTGCTGATGAAGCCTTATGGCGGACTGGCCGAGCCGTCGCTGGCGATCTCGTTCCTGATGGCCAACCTGGTCAACTTCATCCTGCTCAATGTCTTTCTGGCGCTGTTCAACCTGCTGCCAATCCCGCCGTTTGACGGCGGCCACATTGTCGAGGGTCTGCTGCCGCCGCAAGTGGCCCGCAAGTACGCCGGGCTGCACAACAAGGCCCTGCTGATCATGATCCTGCTGCTGGTCGTGCTGCCGTGGATCGCGCCGAGCCTCAACGTGATCAGCTGGCTGATCGTCCCGCCGGTGCAGTGGCTGTCGGGCCATTACCTGGCGCTGGCCGGTGCGATCGCGGCCGGCTAGCCCAACTTGTCGCCCGGAAAAACAGTGTTATGTTAGGCTCTTGAGCGGGAGTCCGAGCGATGCGGTTCAATGCGTTGGCAACCTTCGCCGTTGTCGTTTTGACGTTTGCAGCGCCAGCGGCCGTCGCGCGTGAACCGCGCAAATGGCCGCAACTGGGTGTCGAAACGCGAATACCCTTTCCGGGCGACAGTACGATCCTCAGCTACGAGGCGGATGAGGACGCCGGGATCTGGCTGGAGGACCGGCGCCACCGCTGGTATTATGTCAAGCTGATCGCTCCCTGCACCGGGCTGTCATTTTCGAACAACATCGGCTTCTCGACGAACGGCCTTTCCCGGTTTGACCGGTTCAGCACGATCATCGTCGAAGGACGGCGCTGCAAGGTACAAAGTGTCGTCACTGCGGAGATGCCTTTGCCTCGCAACGAACGTTTGCGGCTCAAGGCCGAAGCGAAGGCCCGCGACCGGGCACCAACTGCGCCGACGAATTGACACCTGGCGGCTGGGTGACCATGGCCGCGCGATGCATGGCTGGATCATTCTGGACAAACCGCTCGGGCTGGGCAGCACGCAAGCGGTCGCGGCGGTCAAGCGGGTCTGCCGCGAGGGGGGCTACGGCAAGGTCAAGGTCGGCCATGGCGGCACGCTCGATCCGCTGGCGACCGGGGTCCTGCCGATTGCGTTGGGCGAAGCGACCAAGCTGACCGGGCGGATGCTCGATGGTGACAAGGTCTATGCCTTCACCGTCGCGTTCGGGGCGGAGACCGACACGCTCGATCTCGAAGGCAAGGTGATCGCGACCAGCGAGGTGCGGCCCAGTCTGGCGAAAATCGAGGCGGTGCTGCCGCGCTTCACCGGGCCGATCGAGCAGGTTCCGCCGGGTTACTCGGCGATCAAGGTCGATGGGCAGCGGGCCTATGACCGTGCGCGGGCCGGGGAAGTGGTGGAACTGGCGAGCCGCGCGGTGACGATCTTTGACCTCCAATACCTCCCCGGTACGGGGAGGGGGACCGTCGCCGAAGGCGATGGTGGAGGGGTCACCCAGATCGCGACACCCCTCCACCATGCTTCGCATGGCTCCCCTCCCCGTACCGGGGAGGTATTGGAAGAAATCACCCTGATCGCCCACGTCTCCAAGGGCACCTATATCCGCAGCCTTGCCCGCGACATTGCGCTGGCGCTGGGCACGCGTGGGCATGTCACGATGCTGCGCCGGACCAAGGCCGGGCCGTTCACGCTCGATCAGGCGATTTCGCTGGACATATTGAACGAAGTGGGTAAGGGCGCGCCACTTGAGAACGTACTCTTGCCGCTGGAGGCAGGGCTGGACGACATCCCGGCTCTAGACCTCGGTCCGGAACAGGCAAGCATGGTCCGACAGGGCCGGGTTCTGACCGGACAGACCCAGGATGATGGGCTTTACTGGGCGAGGGCGGGACAGGTTCCCGTCGCGCTGCTGGAGATTTTCTCCGGTGAAGCCAGGGTCGTCAGGGGTTTCAACCTTTCCGATGTCGCGGAGTAGAATACATGTCGGTAACTGCCGAAAAGAAAGCCGAGATCATCTCGGACAACGCCCGCGCCAAGGGTGACACCGGTTCGCCGGAAGTCCAGGTCGCGATCCTGACCAGCCGCATCAACACGCTGCAGGGTCACTTCAAGGATCACCACAAGGACAACCACTCGCGCCGGGGCCTGCTGACCATGGTCAACAAGCGTCGCAGCTTGCTGGACTATCTCAAGCGCAAGGATGTGGCCCGCTACAACGCGCTCATCCAGAAGCTTGGTCTGCGCAAGTAATACAACGGAGCGGCCCCCCAGCGGGCCGCTTCTTGCATCCGGGGTCCGCTCACAATTCGGTGAGTGACGCCACTGGGGCCCAAAGTGCCCCGCACCGCACCGGGACGGCTTATCCCGGCAAGAGGCCCCGCGCCGCAATAAGGCCGCGCGGGTTCACAAGGAAAACTACATGTTCGACGTTAAAACCGTATCGATGGAGTGGGGCGGCAAGACCCTCACTCTGGAAACCGGCCGCATTGCCCGTCAGGCAGACGGCGCGGTCCTCGCCACTTATGGCGAAACTGTTGTGCTCTGCGCCGTCACGGCCGCCAAGAGCGTCAAGGAAGGTCAGGACTTCTTCCCGCTGACCGTCCACTATCAGGAAAAGTTCTTCGCCGCCGGACGTATCCCGGGTGGCTTCTTCAAGCGTGAGCGCGGCGCGACCGAAAAGGAAACCCTGGTTTCCCGCCTGATCGACCGTCCGGTCCGTCCGCTGTTCCCCGAAGGTTTCTACAACGAAATCAACGTCATCGCCCAGGTGCTGTCGTTCGATGGTGAGATCGAGCCCGACGTCCTGGCGATGATCGCCGCCTCGGCCGCGCTGACCATCTCGGGCGTGCCGTTCATGGGTCCGATCGGCGCAGCCCGCGTCGGTTACGAAGACGGTGAATACACCCTCAACCCCAAGCAGGAAACCGCCGCCGCCGGCGCGCTCGACCTGGTTGTAGCCGCCACCGGCAATGCCGTGATGATGGTCGAATCGCAGGCGCGCGAGCTTCCGGAAGAGATCATGCTCGGCGCGGTGCTGTTCGCACATGACGAGTGCAAGAAGGTCTGCAACCTGATCATCGATCTGGCCGAAAAGGCCGCCAAGGATCCCTGGGACGTTGCGGTCAGCGACAACACCGAGATCAAGGCCAAGCTCAAGGACCTGATCGGCAAGGACATCGCCGCGGCCTACAAGCTGACCGACAAGTCGGAACGTTCGAACGCGCTCAACGCCGCCCGCGCCAAGGCCAAGGAAGCTTTCGCCAGCGAAGACGCCCAGACCCAGATGGTCGCGATGAAGTCGGTCAAGAAGGTCGAAGGCGACATCGTGCGCGGTGCGATCCTCAAGGACGGCACCCGGATCGACGGCCGCTCGACCACTCAGGTTCGTCCGATCGAGGCCATGGTCGGCTTCCTGCCGCGCACCCACGGTTCGGCGCTGTTCACCCGCGGCGAGACGCAGGCGATCTGCACCACCACGCTGGGCACCCGCGAAAGCGAGCAGATGATCGACGGGCTGGAAGGCCTGACCTATTCGAACTTCATGCTGCACTACAACTTCCCGCCCTATTCGGTCGGTGAAGTCGGCCGCTTCGGGGCGCCTTCGCGCCGCGACACCGGCCACGGCAAGCTCGCCTGGCGCGCGCTGCAGGCAGTGCTGCCGAGCAAGGAAGACTTCCCCTACACGATCCGCGTGGTCTCGGACATTACCGAGTCCAACGGTTCGTCTTCGATGGCGACCGTCTGCGGCGGCGCGCTGTCGATGATGGACGCCGGCGTGCCGCTGGCGCGTCCGGTCTCGGGCATCGCGATGGGGCTGATCCTCGAAGGCGACAAGTTCACCGTGCTGTCAGACATCCTGGGTGACGAAGATCACCTGGGCGACATGGACTTCAAGGTGGCTGGGACCAGCGAAGGCATCACCACGATGCAGATGGACATCAAGGTTGCCGGGATCACCCGCGAAATCTTCGAAGCCGCGCTGCATCAGGCCAAGGACGGCCGCGCCCACATCCTGGGCGAGATGACCAAGGCCCTGGGTTCGGCCCGGACCGAGCTTTCGGCCCACGCCCCCCGGATCGAGACGATGCAGATCGACAAGTCGAAGATCCGCGAAGTCATCGGCACCGGCGGCAAGGTGATCCGCGAGATCGTTGCTGAAACCGGCGCCAAGGTCGACATCGACGACGAAGGCCTGATCAAGCTGTCGTCTTCGGACCCGGCCCAGATCGAAGCTGCCCGCGCCTGGATTCTTGGCATCGTCGAGGAAGCCGAAGTCGGCAAGATCTATGACGGCAAGGTTGTGACCATCGTCGATTTCGGCGCATTCGTGAACTTCATGGGCGGCAAGGACGGTCTCGTCCACGTCAGCGAAATGCGCAACGAGCGGGTCGAAAAGCCGACCGACGTCGTTTCGGAAGGCCAGGCCGTGAAGGTCAAGGTGCTCGAGATCGATCCGCGCGGCAAGGTTCGCCTGTCGATGCGCGTCGTCGATCAGGAAACCGGCGCGGAGCTGGAAGATACCCGCCCGGCGCGCGAACCGCGCGGTGATCGTCCCGGTGGCGACCGCGGCGATCGTCGTGGTCCGCGCAGCGGCGGCGGCGACCGTGATCGCGGTCCGCGCCGCGATGGCGGTGGCGATCGTGGTCCGCGCCGCGATGGTGGCGGTGATCGCGCTCCGCGCCGTGACCGTGAAGAGGGCGGGAACCCCGATCACGTTCCGGCGTTCCTCAAGGGCGACGATTGATTCGATCCCGACTATGGATTGTGAGGGGGTCGCACCACGGTGCGGCCCCTTTTCTTTTGGTACAGGGCAAGTGTGGACCAACAGAACGAAACCTGGCTGACCCGACTGCCGCTGCAACAGGACCGGCCGTGGCTTGGCTATGGCCTCGCCGTGGTCGTTGCCGCGATCGCCTTTCTGGTCCGGGTCGCCTTTGACGCAGTACTGCCGCCCGGCTTTCCCTATGTGACCTTCTTTCCGGCGGTGGTCGCCGTCGCAGTGTTGTTCGGGCCGCGGCCCGGAATGGTCACCGCCGCGCTTGGATTGGTGCTGGCGTGGTACTTCTTCATCCCGCCGCAGGGGTTTGGCTTGACCGTCGGCACGGCTGCAGCGCTGGGGCTCTACCTGTTCGTCGTCGCGGTCGATATCGTGCTGATCCACTGGCTGCAGCGGGCCAATGCCGAAACGCACGCGGCGCGCGAAACCAGCCGGGCGCTGGCCGAAATGCGCGAAACGCTGTTCCATGAACTGCAGCACCGGGTCGGCAACAACCTGCAGATGGTCGGGGCCCTGCTTTCGCTGCAACGGCGCAAGCTGCGCGATCCCGCAGCGGTCGAAGCGATCGAGGAGGCGGCGCAGCGGGTCAACCTGATCGGCCGGATCCAGCGCCAGCTCTATGAGCCAGGCGGCGAGCGGCTTGGCATCGCCGAGCTGCTCGAGCGGGTGCTGCAGGACAATATCGAAACCAGCGGCAGGCGGGATGTGGGATATACGCTGCAGATTTCGCCCCGCCTGCGAATCCGGCCCGAACTGGCGATCCCGACCTCGCTGATCGTTTCCGAAGCGGTTGCCAACGCGCTGGAGCACGGCTTTGCCGGGCAGGGCGGGACGATCCGGATCGAAGCCGGGGATGGCGATGGCGCGATCGCGATTGCGGTGATCGACGATGGCTGCGGCCTGCCCGATGGCTTCGTGATGAAGGATGACCAGAATCTTGGCCTGAAGCTGTCGACATCGCTCGCACGGCAGTTCGGCGGCAGTTTTGCGATCGAGACTGGCGGCGGCTCAACTTGCGCCCTGCTGCGCCTGCCCGACGCTGCCGCCTGAGCCGCAGCCAGGGCTTGCCACTTGCCGCGGGTTAAGGGATTGTTGCCGCGACAATAGCAGGAGGCGGGCATGGCGTTGAAGGCTTGGCTGGGGGCATCGGCGCTGGCGTTGGCAGGGTCGGCGGGCGCCGCCTGGGCCTGCGCCGATCCGGGCTGCGAGGGCGGGTTCAACCTGATCGGATCGACGCAAAGCTGCCAGGGCATGGCGATGCTGGCTCCCGGCAATGACAGCCGGATGAATCTGATGCTGCTGCTGGCCGACAAGGGCGGGCGGCCGATGTCGTCGCTCAGCTATGCAGTGTCCGACTACAGCTATGTCAACATCCCGACGGTGTTCCTCGACTGGGCGACCTACCGCGCAGCGCTGTTCCCCCACAAGGACAGCGCAGCGACTGAAGCATCGGGCTATTCGGGTTTGCGCTGCCAGAGTTATGCTTCCGGCACCGCTGCTCTGAAGACCGCGATGGAAGCCAACCGCGGCTTGCCAGGCGGCGAACGCAACGCGCTCCTCGCCGCGCGCACTGCTGCCGAGGACGTGTGCAAGCAAGCCGCCGTGAATGACCGCCGCTGGGATACCCAGAACCACGCCCCGCTACCCGATTTTCCCGCTGAACCTGCTGTTTCCAGTGCGGCGGGCCGGGAGTTTCTGGGTTATATCAAGGCTGCCGATGCCTTCTATGGCGAGCGTTGGGACCAAGCCCGGCAAGGGTTCGCCGCGCTGGCCGGAGCCGGCGATCCGTTCGTGCGGGAAACCGCCGCCTATACCCTGATCCGGGTCGAATTCGCCCAGGCCCAGGACAACGCCTATGACGAATACGGGTTCTACGACGGCAATTCCAAGGTCGATCAGGCTGCGGCCAAGCGCGGCTTGCAGGCGCTGTCGGCTTACCTCAAGGCCTGGCCGAACGGCCGCTATGCCGCCTCGGCGCAAGGGCTGCTGCGGCGCGGGCTGTGGCTGGCGCGCAGCTATCCCGCGTTGGGCAGCGCCTATGCCCGGATGCTCGACCGGGTTTCGGCATCGCAGGAAGCCTCGGCCGAACTGGTCGAGGAAATCGACACCAAGCTGCTGTTCAATTCCGATGCCAAGGACGCCGGGGCGGAAGGCCCGCTGCTGCTGGCCGCGCAGGATCTGGTGGCGATGCGCGACCAGAGCTATGGCGAGGGTCCGCCCAAGGTCGCACTGTCTGCCGCCGCGCTCGATGCCCAGGCGCCCAGTTTTGCCGGTCAGCCTGACCTGTTCGGCTATCTCCAGGCGACCCACGCCTTCTACTACGCCGAAGACTATCGCCGGGTGCTGCAACTGCTGCCCGACGATGCCAAGCAGCGGGGTTTTTCGAACCTCGCCTTCAGCCGCCAGGTCCTGCGCGGAATGGCGCTGGCGGGCCTCAAGGATCGCAACGAGGCCGGGTTCTGGCAGGACCTGCTCGGCGGGGCCAAGGGCCCGTGGCAGCGCCCGCTGGCCGAACTGGGCCTGGCGCTGAACTGGGAGCGCAGCGGCAAACTTGCCTCGGTGTTCGCCACCGGATCGCCAGTGACCAACGCCGAGATTCGCGACCGGCTGATCGATCGCTCGGCGGGTCCGGCGCTGCTCCGGACGATCAGCACCAACAAGGGCAACAGCAGCGACGAACGCGACAAGGCGCTGTACACCTTGTTCGCCAACGAACTGGTGCTGGGGCAATTCACCCCGTTCGGCAGCGACGTGAAACTGCCGGTCGCCGATCCCAAAAGCACGGCGGCGATCTTCACCACCGGCAAGGTATCCGAGGGCGGCTATGGTTGCGCGCCGCTGGCGGTGACGGTCGCGGCGCTGGCCAGGAACCCGCAGGACATTCCCGGCCGGCTGTGCCTCGGCGAATTCTTCCGGATCAATGGGCTCGATTACCTCCACGGCCGCTATGACGTGGTTCCCAAGCAAGACGAGCTTGGCGGCTTTGCGGTCGGTTTCCCCGGCAAGCGCACCTTCCGCGACGAAATCTATGCCGCAATCATCGCCGATCCCCGTGCGGGCGCGAGCGACAAGTCCTACGCGCTCTATCGCGCGGTGATGTGCTATGCCCCCAGCGCGATCAACGATTGCGGCGGGGCGGACGTGCCCAAGAGCCAGCGCAAGGCGTGGTTCGACCGACTCAAGCGCGACTATCCGCAAAGCGTCTGGGCAAAGAAGCTGCGCTACTATTGGTGAAGGCCGCAGCCCTCGTTCTGGCGCTGCTGCTGGCGGCCTGCGCACCGTCCGGCGCCCAGCGGGTCGAGGCTGAGCAGTACGACGCGTTCTTCCTGTGGGCCGGGGTCAAGCCGCAACCGGTGCTGGACCAAGCCAAAACGCTCTATCTGCTGGCCGGGGAAGTGCGACGTGATGGCGGCTACGTTCCACTCAGGGCCACGCCGCAGGTCAAGCACGCCGAGGTCTGGCTGGTGGTGCGTGCCCAGAGCCTCGATTGGCCGCCTGCGACGATGGAGCGGGTCGGCAATGAACTCGCGCGGTGGCAAGGCGCGGGCAACCGGCTGGCCGGGGTGCAGATCGATTTCGATTCCTCGACCCGCGGGCTCGATCGCTACGCCGCGTTTCTCAAGCAACTGCGCGGCGGGCTCGACCCGCGCTTCCGGCTGTCGATCACCGGGTTGATGGACTGGAGCGCCAACGCTGACCCCTCCGCGCTGGCCGCGCTGAAGGGCACGGTCGATGAGGTCGTGGTCCAAAGCTATCAGGGCCGCGCGACGATTCCGGGCTATCAAACCTACCTCGCAAGGCTGGCGCGGGTGCCGGTGCCGCACAAGGTCGCGCTGGTCCAGGGCGGGGAATGGACCGAGCCGACCGCGCTTAAGACCGATCCGCTGTTCCGCGGCTATGTGGTGTTCCTTGTCAATCCGCGCTAACTATTGTTAGTATTGCATACAAAATAGCGGCGAGAGGATTGGCCATGTACATCAAGGATTTCGCGGGCAAGACCGCCTTTGTCACCGGCGGCGCTTCGGGAATCGGGCTGGGCATTGCCAAGGTCCTCGAGGGACGGGGCGCCCGGGTGGTGATTGCCGACCTGCGCCAGGACCACATCGACGCGGCGCTCGCGGGCTTTGCCGGGGGAGCGCGCTCGAACACCGTCTCAGCGCTCCAGCTCGATGTCACCAACCGGGCGGCCTATGCCGAGGCGGCGCAGCGGATGCAGGACGAGTTTGGCGGGGTCGATATTCTGGTCAACAACGCCGGGGTCGGGCTGGAAGGGCCGCTGCTCAAGGCGACCTATGCCGATTATGACTTCGGCTTCGGGGTGAACGTGGGCGGGGTGATCAACGGCTTCGTCGAATTCATGCCGCAAATGATTGCACACGGCCGGGGCGGGCATATCGTTTCGACCGCCAGCCTCGCCGCCGAGGTGGTGATGCCGCACTACCTGGCGATCTATGCCGCGAGCAAGGCCGCGGTGTGCCACTATTGCGAGGCAGTGAAGGACGAGCTGGGCAGCCATGGCATCGGGGTTTCGATCCTGTTGCCGGGGCCGATCAAATCGAACATCCACCAGGCCCAGCAAAACCGGCCCGAACATCTGCGCTCGGGCAGCGGCTTTGGCGAAAGCGAAGCGAAGCTGGCCGCGCGCGAAGTTGGCGATAACTGGATGGACCCGGAAGAAGTCGGCGAAATGGTCGCCGCAGGGATCCTTGCCAATTCGACCTACATCGTCACCCACGGGATCTTCAAGGACTGGCAGCGCGCCCGGTCGCAGGCAGTACTCGATGCAACCCCCGATGTGGCGGAGTCTGCAACCCGCGGAATCTAGGCCGCGACGCTCAGCTGCGGTGGTGCGCAGTCCGCTTCGCTCGCCATTTCGACCCGGTTCCGGCCGGTCAGTTTGGCTCGGTACAGCGCGGCGTCGGCTGCGCGAAGCGCGGTGCGCGGATCGCCACAAACAAACACGTCGGCAATCCCGGCTGAAAAGGTCACCAGGCCGAATGGCTGATCGTTGGCCCGGTTGATCAGCCGGCGTTCGGCCAGCTGTTCGCGCAAGGCATCGAGCCGGGCAAAGGCTTCCTCGGGTGCCACGCCGCGGATCAGCATCACGAATTCCTCGCCGCCGTGGCGGGCGACATGGCAGTGGTCGTTTGAGATCTTGCCAAAGCATTCTGCCACCAGCTTGAGCACCCGGTCACCAGCCTCGTGGCCGTGGGTATCGTTGATCGTCTTGAAGTGATCGATGTCGCAAAAAGCTACGCACAGCGTCTCGTTAGCAGCGCGGGCGAGCCGGTATTCTTCGGCATAGGTGGCCTCGAATGACCGGCGGTTGGGCAGGCCGGTCAGGTGGTCTTCCTCGGCATTGCGCTTGGCCTCGTCGAGGCGGCGGCGTAAGGCCCGGGTCTGCGCCTCGCTGCGCAGCATCTGCCGCTCGATATCGCGGGTGCGGCGCAGCATGACCTTGGCGATCGTTGCCAGTTCGCTGATCACGTCACCGGCCTTGGTGACCTGCTCCAGCTCGTTGACGTGCTCTTCCAGCGCGCTGTGATATTCGCTGGTGGCGCCGTGGGCCTCGCGGCTGGTCTTGCCGAATTCGTCGATCGAGCTTTCCAGCCGCTCCAGCAACTGGGCCAGCATGGCGATATCGTCCCCCCTGGCATCGCCGCCGAGGGTCTCCTCCAGCCAGGCCGCCGTGATCGGCTGGCGGCTCTGGATCTGGCGGTCGATCGCCCGGACCACCTGACTGTCGGCTCCGGACAGGTAATTCCAGGCCACCGCGAGGTTGAACGCGGATACCTCAAGCTTGTGAGTGACCAGAAAGCCAGCGAGCTCGTCGATCTGGCGCTGCTGCAACACGTCGCGCTGGTCGGGGCGGGAGGCGGACTGCGGCGGTGCCGCCAAGTGCTCACCTTGGCGCGAACCAAAGCCGAGCCAGCCGAGAATGCCACCGTGAGTGCGGGCGAGATTGGGATCATGCGCGGTCATGCCATGGTTAACGGCACGACCGCGGAGGAATTAAGGGGTGTCGATGAAATCGATTGTGGCTGGTTTAGCGCACCCGAGGGCCGCCGAACGGTAGCGGCGGGGGCGGGCGGCGGTGGCCACGGGGGAGCTGTGCCTGATAGGCGCGGCCGCAATGCTCGACGCAATAGGGGAACCCGGGGTTCACCTTGACGCCGCAGAAGTGAAAGTCTGCCTCACCGGGGTGACCCATCGGCCAGCGGCAGATCCGGTCGTTAAGATCGAGCAGACTGGTTTTCTCGGCCATTTCCGGGCTCGGTTTGGCCGGAACCAGCCGTCGCGGCGGGGCCGGCGGGATCGGGGCCTGCTGGTCACCCGGGCCCTGACGCAGGAACCCGCCCGGGCCGACCGAGACGATCCGCGGGCCGCTCGGTGCTGACGGAGCAAGCCCGGTAGCAGGTGTAGCAGCCGGGGCGGCGGCGCGCGGAGCGGCTGGAGCCGGTCGCGGTGCCGGGGCCGGGCGGGGCGGGGCCTCAGCCTTGGGGGCCTTGGGCGCGGGGGTGGCAGCCTCCTTCTCGTTCGGCTTGACCGGGCTTGGCCGGGCCTTCAGCCCCAGCCGGTGCGCCTTGCCGATCACGGCATTGCGGCTGACTCCGCCCAGTTCGTCGGCGATCTGGCTGGCGGTGGCACCGCCTTCCCACATCTTGGTCAGCTTTTCGATCCGTTCGTCGGTCCAGCTCATTCGTATCACTTTCCTGCACGGCATCCGTGCCGCATGCTTGCCATGGGCGCAGGCTGCGGATAGTCGCCACAGCATGGCCGATCAACCTTTTCTAAGCCCCGAAGGCAACACTTCGCCCGCAGCCGCGAATGGCGGCGGGAAGATGAGCTTTCCGGCCCAGGGAGTGCCCTATTTCACCGGGATCAACCGGCTGGGGCTGTGGACCCTCTATATGAAGGAAGTCCGCCGTTTTTTCAAGGTCCAGACCCAGACAATCTGGGCCCCGGCGATGACCACCCTGCTGTTTCTGGTGATATTCAGCGTCGCGATGGGCCGGGCGCAGGTCCAGATCCTCGGTGTCAACTTCCCCACATTCGTCGCCCCCGGGCTGATTGTAATGGGGATGATGCAGAACGCCTTCGCCAATTCCAGCTTCAGTTTCCTGGCCGGCAAGATCCAGGGGACGATCATCGACTACCTGATGCCGCCCCTGTCCGAAGGCGAACTGATGCTGGCGATGACCGCTGCGGCGGTGACCCGCGCGCTGTGCGTCGGCCTGGCGGTCTATGGCGCGATGCTGCTGTGGCCGGGCGTGCACCTGACCCTGGCGCATCCCTGGGCGGTCGCCTGGTTCGGGTTGATGGGCTCGATCATGCTCGCGCTGGTCGGGCTGCTGACTTCGTTGTGGGCGGAAAAATTCGATCACAACGCGGCGGTGACCAACTTCGTGATCGCGCCGCTCTCGCTGCTTTCGGGCACCTTCTACGTGATCGACAACCTCGCCCCGCTGTTCCAGACGATCAGCCGGATGAACCCGTTCTTCTACGTGATCTCGGGCTTCCGGTTCGGGTTCCTCGGGCAAAGCGATATCGGTAGCACCAACCAGGCGGTGATCGGCGGGGCGATCGGCCTTGGCGTGCTCAACCTGGTACTGGGGGTAACGCTCTACGCGCTGCTGCGCAGTGGGTGGAAGCTCAAGAGCTGATTGTGCTGCCGCTCCAACCGGTTATGATCCGGGCGAAATTGCAGGAGGGGCTCTCGGCATGAGCGACTGGATCGAACAACTCGAGCGGTTAACCCGCCTGCACAAGGACGGCGCGCTGACCGACGCCGAGTTCGCCGCACAAAAGGCTAAGCTGCTCGATGGGCAGTCTGCACCAACTGCGCCGGTGCCGGTCGAGGAAGCCTATTTCGAGGAACAGCCGACGGGCTCGCGCTGGCCGCTGTACGGCGGAATCGCGGCGGTGGTGGCGCTGGTGATCGCCGGAGCCGCCTGGTTCGGATCGGGGATCGTGCCGGATAGTCAACTAACCCAGCCCGGAGCAATCGCCACGGCCGCGCCCGCCGCGAGCGATCTCGCCACCGAAACCGGCGCGCCCGAGCCGGTCCCGGTTGCGCTCGACGGGACCCTGGCATTCTCAGCGCCGTCGCTGTGCCAGGCCGGGGACACGCTGGAGCGGGTTTACAAGAAGCTGGAAGCCGGGATGGACCTGGGCAGCGGAAGCGGGCTGACCGTGGCGCTCGACGCCTATGACACAGCGCTGCAAATCACCGCGAAGTCGGGCAAGGACAAGGACGGCGCGACAACCGCCAGCGCCGATGTGCGGTTTCCGGCCGAAACCACCTGGCACGGACTGAAGCTCAGCCGGATCACCACCAGCCGCTATTATCCGCCGGAATCCGATGGGACCGACACCCGCACCGTCAATTTCCTCGAAGCGCCCGACAAGGTCCGCAAGACGCTCGTCCGGCTGGGGTTCGGCGTTCCGGTCGCGCCCGACTATGCCGCGATCGACGGCGGCGAAGGCTGCGGCGGATCGATGCAGATCGAAAAGCGCGACGGGGGTTCGGCGCTGGTCTGCAGCTGGGGTTGCTGAAACGACCTAGTGGGTCATCGAACGGCGCAGGCGATAGCGCCCGTCGTCGAATTCCTCGAACAGTTCGGTCACACTGGGATGATCGATCGGTCCGCCATCGGCATCGCCCAACAGGTTCTGCTGGCTGACATAGGCGATGTAGCTCGAATCCCCATTCTCGGCGAGCAGGTGATAGAACGGCTGTTCGCGGTGCGGGCGAACTTCTTTCGGGATCGATTCGTACCATTCCTCGCTGTTGGCGAAGACCGGGTCGATATCGAACACCACTCCGCGAAAATCGAAGATCCGGTGGCGCACCACATCGCCGATCCCGAACCGGGTCCGGGCAAACCGCGGCGTATCGATATCGCGGCCAGCCTGGGGAGAGAAGAACGAGGAGCGATCCATGCCGCCAATATAGGGCCGGACTTGTGGCGAAACAACGGCAAGGATCGGACCGTCCCCTGAAATAGCCGCACGAAGGGCTTGGCAAGCGCCGCGCCATCGGCTAACCGCGCGCTTCTTCGACCGGACTGGCCCTCGGGCCCGCTCGCAGGCAATCTCGCGGAGAGGTGGCAGAGAGGTCGAATGCGCCGCACTCGAAATGCGGTGTACGGGAGACCGTACCGTGGGTTCGAATCCCACCCTCTCCGCCAGACTACCATTCCCAGACCATCGCATATATTCCCAAAAGCCGCAGAAAGTCTGCGTTTCGGCTATTGAGACACTCTCAGAAGTTCTCTATATGTTCCATACCATCTCCCATCGAGTGTGGGTCCGGGTGTGGGTCTGACTTTGGTGAGAGTGTGGGTCTGGCTGAACGCCGCAAGAGGTGTTGATATGGGAAAGCTAACTGCAGTTCAGGTAAGAAATCTACGCGAGCCGGGCCGATACTCCGATGGCGAAGGTCTGATCCTCAAGTTTTTTGGTTCTGGTCGCGGAAGCTGGATTGTGCGTGTTCAAGCAGATGGAAAGAGGCGCGATATTGGCCTTGGTACGCTGGCAGAAGTGGGCCTCGCCGAGGCTCGTGAAGCTGCCCGGGGTATCAGGCGTGACATGAAAAATGGGGTCAACATTGTCGTCGAACGCAAGAAGGAGCGTGAAGAGGTCCCAACCTTCAAGGCCGCAGCCGAGCTCGTTCACGAGGAGCACAAGGCCGGCTGGAAGAATGGCAAGCACCAGCAACAGTGGATGAACACGCTCGAGACTTACGCTTTTCCGAAAATTGGAAAGGTGCTTGTTTCGGATATTGAAGGCCCTGCGATTAGAGATGTGCTTGCGCCGATTTGGTTGACGAAGCCTGAGACGGCGCGGCGAGTCCGCCAACGAATTGGCGCTGTGCTCGATTGGGCCTATTCGAAGGGGTATCGCGCTTCGGAAGCGCCCATTCGGTCTCTCGCTAAGGGTTTGCCCCGTCAACCGAAGAAGCGGGGGCATTTTGAGGCCATGCCATACGAAGAGGTGCCCGACTTCATCGCGGAACTTCGGAGCCGCGTTTCCATTGGGCGCCTCGCGCTCGAGTTCCTCATCCTGACGGCCACCCGGTCTGGTGAAGCAAGGGGCTGCACCTGGTCCGAGTTCGATTTGAAGAAGGGGCTTTGGACCATTCCGGCTGAGCGCATGAAGGCAGGAAAGGCGCACGTTGTGCCATTGACCACCAGCGCGCTTGATGCGTTGGCACGTGTAAGGCTCTTTCGCTCACCAGCGAGCGATTTCGTATTCCAGGGTCAAAACCCCAAGAAGACCATCTCGGACATGACTTTGCTCAAGATCATGCGAGATCGAGATTCGGGCGTGACGATTCATGGATTCAGATCGTCATTTCGAGATTGGGCTGCGGAGAACTCGGACATGCCGGGTGAAGTGGCGGAGACTGCATTGGCTCACACGGTGTCAAACAAGGTGGAAGCTGCTTATCGCAGAACCAACTATCTCGAGAAACGCAAGGTGTTGATTTCCGATTGGACCGACTTCTGCATGGGCAAGATTCCAGCCGAACAACGACAGATGCTCATTGCCGCCAACTAGTCCCACGAGATCAGCGGGATAGTTGATCTAGCCAAGCGTTTCGCCAATCCATTCGATATTCAATCGATCAAGCCCAGCCAACGTGCCTTCCGCGGTTACACGCCTACCAAGAAGGTCAGGATCTATGTCATCACGGTCGAGCACCCATAGATCACCAGCATCCGTCAAAATATTGAGCCCTCGGCCACCATGCCCCAGCACGCCGCTGATGCGCCTGCGCCGACTTAGACCGGAACCCTGAAGCGAACTCACATTGCCCCCCAGAAAGCCAAAACACTTTTTACATAGCCTGGCGTTTCACCGTTAAGCGGAATACCACCTGCGCGCTCCACGGCGCGCGGTCCGGCATTGTAGGCCGCAACTGCAAGATGCACCATCCCGAACTTGTCCAACATCTGGCGCAGATAACGCGCGGCTGCCCACAGGTTGGCGCGCGGGTCGAAACGATTCGAAACCCCAAGATCACGGGCTGTCTTGGGCATCAGTTGCCCAAGTCCCGCCGCTCCGGCGTTACTGACCGCAAGGGGATTATAGCGGGATTCGGTCCAGATCAGCGCATCGAGCAATCCGGCCGGAAGCCGGTACTGCGCTTCGGCAGCGTAGACATGCGGGAGATAAACGGCCCGCCGGTAACTTAGGG
>CALCQB010000363.1 GCA_937897535.1 uncultured Novosphingobium sp.
CCGATCTCGACAGGCTCGAGGTCAGCACCGGCTCAAGCGTTTCGCCACCGATCGTTTCGTCGCCACTGAGCAGCAGCAAGGTCCGGCCCGGGCTGCGACCGAGCAGGTGGATCGCGAGCAGGCTCGGGATCATCCCGAAGCCGTGAATGGCAAGGTCAAAGTGCCGCATTGGCGCGTGGTTCCATAACCGCTGCGGCATGGCAAGTGACTCGGATCAGCGGGAAAAATCGCGCGGGATGAATCGCTTGGACGATTCGCAGTCGATTCCCGTGGCAGGAATGACACAAGCCCGGCATCAACCCTGTGCGTTAACCAAAGTGTTAAAGGCAAACGGTTAATCCGCGGCGATTTGCCTGCTGACAAGAATGTCAGAAAAACAGAACCTTATCCGCAAGTGCGACTCGATGTTGCGCGTAATTGTAGGTTAACGACATGGGCGAAAAAGATTCTTCTTGGCAGTACCCCCCCCGGTTGCGTTAACTTGGTTGCGCAACACCGATCCATGAAAGCGAGTCGTTTTCACAGGAACGGGGGAAATTGGGCCGCATCGAAATTTGAACGCACACCAACCGGGATTCCCGGAGCGGTCCGTGCTGTGTGGAGTGGCTTGATGTTGGCAGTTCGGAACAACGCTGGATGGATGGTACGGGCCGCCGCCGTGGCGATGACCGTTGCCTTCGCGCAGCCCGCGCTGGCGCAGGTCTCGCAAGAGCAATACGCCTATTATCGCGATCCGGCGCTGGTCGGATATGTCTATCCCGGCCCGGCAAATGCGGTGATTACGGTCCCGGTGACGGCTTCGGTCGGCGGCCAGTGCGGTTTTCAGACCGCGCCCGATGCGAACCGCAACGTCGGCCAGATCGACACGACCGCCTGGAGCGAGATTGTGAACTTTGTGCCGGCCTGCACCGCTCCCTGGCGGATCGCGGTCAAGTCGCAGAACGGCGGCCTCAAGACTGGCGCTGTCGTTCCGGTCGGATACCAGAACAAGGCGCCCTACACGGTGTCGCTGAACGTCAATTCGGACAGCGGACCGGTTACGGCTAACTGCCCGGTTGCGCAAATCGACCAGGCGGCCGGAGCCACGGCCTGCACCTTCGAAGGAACTGCATCGTCGTCCAACGGCCTGCTGATCCCGCGCTCTTTCGGGCTTGCCGCCTCGACCATCCAGATGAACGCCGGTGCCTACAATGCCACCAACACCGACATTCTGGTCAGCGGAACTTACACCGATACGCTGGTGGTGACGATTTCACCCGCCTCCTGACGGAAGCGGGAAATGCGAATGCCCGGGCATCGGTTTCGTCCGGGAAATGACTGAAACGCCGGTAAGCCGGCATAATGCGAGGAAGAAAACCATGAAGAAGATTGCTCTGCTTGCAATGACCGCAGCTGCGGCGATTGCTTCCCCGGCGATGGCCCAGCAGGTCGTCACCGGCACTATCACCCTGACCGGCACCGTTGGCACCAAGTGCTACGTCGGCACCGACACGAGCGTGAACACGTTCAGCGATGCCGTCGATTTCCATGCGCTGGATGCCGCCGACGGCACCCTTCGCGCTGGTCTGGCTACTGATTTCGGCACCCGCAGCTTCACCGTGAAGTGCAACTCGGGCAACCCGGGGCTGTCGATCACTGCCACCCCGCTGGCAACCGGCGCTAGCGCAGCATCAGGTTATGACAACTCGATCGATTACAGCGCGACGCTGACCGTTGACAAGGCTGGCGGCGGCACCACTGCCATAACCGACCTGACCAGCGCGCTTGGTGCGACGACCGGTTCGGTTGGCTCACCGCTTGCCAATTCGGCTGCAAACGTCCGTATCACCACCACCGGTTATGCCACGGGTGCCGCTACCGATCTTCTGGTTGCAGGCACCTACAACGGCCTGATCACCGTCGTCATCTCGCCGAACTAAGGCGAGAAAACCGGAGTATCCATGATGCGCAAGCTCATGATCCTGGCCGTACCCGCCGTACTGGCTGCCAGCCCCGCGCTGGCCCAGTCGGCCCCGGTCAACGGACAAGTCGATATCATCGGTTCGGTTGCCGGGCGTTGCATGTTCACGCTACCCAACAAGACCATTTCGCTGGGCGAAATTTCGCTCTCGAGCAATGGCAAGCTGGACGTGAGCAAGGTCAACGGCCGCTCTGAAACGCTGACCGGCTGGTGCAACAACACCGCCGCGACGATGACGGTAACCACCACCCAGCTGACCACGGCGACGGCGGCTCCAACCGGTTTCGACAACCGGGTGGACTATACCGCCACCGCCACGACCGGCTCGGCAAGTGCGAACGACACCAGCCTCACCGCTGGGGCCGGCGCGGCTTCACCGGTCGGTCTGTTCAACGGCACCATCGACGTGGTGCTGTCGGCGGCTTCTTCACCCAGCAATGGGCTGATGGTGGCCGGGAACTATACCGGAAATGTCGTGGTCACGCTGACGCCCAACGTGGCGCCGGCTGACTGATCCGCGAAACTGGAACTGACGGGGAACCCCAGATGAACTGCAAACTTGGCCTTGCACTGATCGTGATGGCGGCAGCTGTGCCGACCGATGCGATCGCGCAATCCACCCAGACCGGCACGGTCGCGGTGGAAGGCTCGGTGCGCCCTGTGTGCATCCTGGGCAACCCCAATCCGGCACTGGTCAACCTTGGCCAGCTGTCGGCAGCTTCCGGACCGCGGACCGGCAAAATTGCCGTTATCCCCTCGCAGACGGTGATCTTGCCGGCGAGCTACTGCAACTTTGCAGGCTCGGTGGTATCGGTCAGTGCGACAGCCCTGACCTCGAGCGATACCTCCGCTCCCCAGGCCGGTTTTGTCCGGGCGGTGAATTACACCGCCACGGCGACCAACTGGGCGAGCGGAGGCAGCTCGGCCACCACGGCGGCGCTGCGCGATGGATCTTCTGCCACGGCCAACGGCAGCGGGGCGACCCAGCCCTTGCCCAAGGTGGCCGATATTACCCTGACCTTGTCGTCCTTTACCGCCCCCGGTGACCTGATCCTGGTGGCGGGGAATTACAGCGGCAACGTTATTGTCACCCTCGGCCCGGCGGCAGTGATCGCCGGACAGGAGAACTGAGATGCGCCGCGTAGCAGCCATCCTTACCGCCGCGCTGGCCCTCGCCGCTCCCGGCTTGGCCCTGGCCCAGGCGTCGAACACCGACAGCAAGACCGTCGGGATTGTCGGCACCGTTCCGGCCCAGTGCTTTGGCGGAACCTTGTCGGGCGACGGCAGCTTCGATCTGGGGGTGCTGATCAATCTCACCACCGGCCAGCTGCGCACCGACCTCAGCGCTCCGGGCGAGATCCTGGTCGGATCGTTCTGCACCAGCCGCAGCACGATCACGGTCAGCGCCACGCCGCTCGAGGCGCAGAATTATGTCGCAACCCCACCGGGCGGCTTCTCGCGCCGGGTCCACTATTCGGCAACGGCTTCGGGCTGGACCACCACCCCGGCCAGCTACAATACCGCTGCGGCCAGCAATGCCGCCGCGACCCAGTCGCGCGCCAGTGCCTTTGCCGGCGACATAACGGTAGCGATCTCGAATTTCTCGACCGACGGCGGCGCAACCCTGCGCCTGGTCGGAGACAACTCTTACCGCGGGGTCGTGACCGTCACCCTCGCGGCGGTGAACTGACATGCGCCCAACGCTGATCCTGACCGCCGCCATTCTGGGGCTGGCCGCTCCGGCCCAGGCGCAGAGCCTGACGGCAGTCCGCGACATGCCGGTGACCGGTAATGTCCCGCAGATCTGCGCGATGCAGCGCGGCCAGATCCAGCCAGGGACCGCCAACAACGTTGTCGGGCTCGATGGCGACACGCTGCGGATTGCGCAGTTCGTCAATCCCTCCACGCTCAGCGTCAAGGCGGCCAGCGCCACCGTGAAGTTCGAGGCGGTGTGCAATTTCGCCCACGCGGTGCGGATCGAAAGTGCCAACAACGGACTGTGGCCGAATGACGCCCGGATCACCCAGACGCCGGTCGGCTTTGCCTTTGCGGTGCCGTACAGCGCGCAGATCAGCTGGGGCCCGGCCAACAACCGCTTCGATGCCGACGCCAAGGCGCGCCACCTGACCCAGCAGTCGTTCAATATCGATACCGCAGTGGCGGGCGATCTGATCCTGCGACTGCAGATCGAAGAAGGCGCGTCCAATGTGGAGGGCAGCGCTCCGGTCATTGCCGGAACCTATACTGACACCATCCGCATCTTCCTGGAGCCCCGCTGATGCGCAAACTGACACTCCTGATCGCGGCTGCAGCGGCCTTTCCGGCCGCCGCCCAGGCCCAGGAACTGGATCGCGCCTCGCAGCGGCTCGAACTTGCGGCGATCGCGCCAGTCGCTTGCGTGATCAATGCTCCGCGGGTCGGCAACCAGGCCAATGCCTCGTTTTCGGAAACCGGTTCGGCCAGCGGCCAGATCAACATCACCGAGTTCGTTGATCCGCAAAGCGCCCAGCCGCGCGCCAGTTCGATCGTGCTCAATGTCCCGGTGCTGTGCAACACCTCGCACCGGGTCCGGGTGACCAGTGCCAATGGCGGGCTGCTTCGCAACGGGTCGACCGGGCGCGGCGGTGCCTTCGCTGAATTCGTGGGTTACACGATCGGAATCGACTGGCTTGGCCAGTCGGTCGAGTTCGCGACGACCAGCAACAATGCCAGCATCAGCGCCAGCCAGCCCGGCCGGGGCGAGGCCATAATCCGCGTCGCGACCCCGGCCGGCGGTGCACCGCTGGTCGCCGGTCAGTACCGTGACACGATCGTCGTTGAAGTCGAGCCGTCCAACTAGAACAATCTTTCCGGTCGCAGGAGAATTTGAGTGAAACTTCGCTTTAGACACGCGTTAACCATGTTTTGTGCGGCACTGCTGCCGGCCCAGGCCGCGTTGGCGATGACCGTGCAGCCGGTGGTGATCGACCTGCAGACCGCCGGTCGGCAGATGTCGACCGTGGTGACCGTCGAAAACACCTTCGCGACCCCGCTGCCGGTCGAACTGACCGTGCAGGAACTGGAACTGACCCCGGAAGGCGTCAAGCAGACCGGCAAGGACCCGGGCGACCTGATGGTGTTCCCGCCGCAGACGATCATTGAGCCCGGCCAGACCCAGACCTTCCGGATCCAGTATGTCGGCGATCCGGATCTGGCGAAGTCAAAGCACTACTATGTCACCGTCGCTCAACTCCCGGTCAAGCTGCCCGAAGGCCAGTCGGCGATCCAGATCCTCTACAATTTCCAGGTGCTGGTCAGCATCGCGCCAGCCGGGATCAAGCCGCAGATCGCGGTGCAGAGCGCCGAGATCGGCAAGAACAACGCGGGCAAGCCGATTGCGGTGGTGACCGTCGCCAACGAATCGACCGCACACGGCTATCTCGCCAACGGCCACCTGCGGATTGTCGAGAAAGACGCTGCGGGCAAGCAGGTCTTTTCCAAGACCCTGTCGGGCGCAGAAATCCAGCAGTCGATGGGCTTTGGCCTGATCGGCGGCGGTCAGATCCGCAAGGTATCCGTTCCGGTTGAACTGCCCTCTGCCGAGGGAAGCGTGGAGGCGAGCTTTTCGCTCGACAACTAAGCTATGATGCACGGGGGTTATCGCTTCAGATATCTGATCGGGGCCAGCATGCTGGTTCTGGCAGCACCGGCCTATGCCGAAGGTGTCGCGGCCGATGCGGCGGCGGCGGACCAGAGCGAGGCCCCGGCTGCACCGGCGGCGCGTTCGCAGCGCCTCAACCCGACCGGCCGGGCGATCGTTCTGACGGTTCCGGCCAAGGACGGCGCGGCCTATCTGGGCGATATGCCGCTGACCATCGGCACCGATGACAGCCTGCTGTTCCCCACCGAACGCACGCTGCAACTGCTCGACGAGCTGCTTGATCCCAATGTGATGACCGGCCTGCGCGGCAGTCTGGCCGGCAAGAGCCAGATCGGCCCGAGCGATCTTTCGGCGGCCGGGATCGGGGTCGAATACGATCCCCGCACGCTCGAACTGCACTTCCTGATTCCGGTTGAAAAGCGCGCTTCGCGGCGGCTTTCGGTGTCGGCGCTCGATCGCAAGTCGGTCGGCACCTACATCCAGCCGCTGCAGTACAGCGCCTATCTCAACATTCGCGGGTCGGTTGACCTTTACGAACAAGGCCCAGACACCGGTTTCCAGGCACCGGTGTTCCTGCTCAACGGTGCAGTCAACATGAAGGGCGTCGTCCTCGAAGGCGACGCGATCTGGATCCCGGGCAGCCAGGGCAAGGACTTCCAGCGGCTCGGCACGCGATTGGTCTATGACGATACCGAGGGCCTGTTCCGGACCACGGTGGGCGACCTCGAGCCGCAAAGCCGCGGCTTCCAGTCCGCGCCCGACATCGCCGGGATTTCGTTCTTCCGGTCCTATTCGGTGCTCAATCCGCAGCAGGTGATCCGCCCGCGCGGAGATCGCACCTTCCGGCTTGAACGGGCTTCGACGGTCGAGGTGATCGTCAATGGCCAGCAGGTCCGGCGGCTCCAGCTCGCCCCCGGCAACTACAACCTGCGCGATTTTCCGTTCGCGCAGGGCGGCAACGACATCCGCCTCAACGTCCTCGACGATACCGGCCGGAGCGAAGTGCTGCGGTTCAACATATTCCTCGATCAGACCCAGCTGGCCAAGGACCTGGTCGAATTCGGGTTGTACGCCGGGGTCAAGGCGCCGCTGGCCGCCAGCGGCCCTGACTACACCGACGAATGGGTCGTGTCCGGCTTCGTCCGCGGCGGCCTGACCGACAACATCACGCTCGGCGCGAACTTCCAGGCCGACGACCGGATCCAGATGGCCGGGATCGAGGCCGTGTTCGGCACGCCGCTCGGTTCGTTCGGGACTAACGTCGCCTACAGCCATACCGAAGGGTTTGGCGATGGCTTCGCGCTGCAGGCGACCTTCCAGCGGCTGATCCAGCACAGCAATGGCCAGGCCGATACCTTCAACCTGTTTGCCGAGCACCGCAGCCGGCGCTTTGCCCCGATCAGCTTCTTCCTGGCCGACAACCAGTACGACTACGAAGTCGGCGGCGGCTATACCCACGCCTTCAATTCCGATTTCTACATGGGAGCCAACGGCCGGTTTTCGAAGGGCCGCGGGATCAATGCCGACGTTCACAACTACAGCCTGACCGGCGGCTGGCGGATTTCGTCGGCAGCCACGCTGACTGCCGAGGCGCGCTACACCGAAGACAGCCGCGGCAACGAGTACAGCGGTTTCGTGACGCTGACCGTCCGGCTTGGACGGAATTCCAGCGTGCGCAGCGAATATGACACCCGCGACAACCGCGCGCGGCTGTCGTACCAGACTCTCAACGGCAACGGGGTCGGCAGCTACAATGTCACCGCCGATGTCGAGCGTTCGGATTTCGGGTCGAATGTCGGCCTCAACGCGAACTATTTCACCAACCGGGCCGAGCTTGGCTTCAGCCACTTCGGCACCTTCAATGGCGATTTCGGCTCCAGCGGCAGCCAGCGCAGCACCTTCCGGCTGGGCACGTCGATCGCGGTCGGCGGGGGCGAGGTTTCGGTCGGTCGTCCGATCTACGACAGCTTCGCGCTGGTTCGCCCGCACCCCAGCCTGAAGGACGCCAGCGTCCTGGTCGAACCCACGCCGATGGGCGTGACGGCGATGACTGGCGATCTGAAGATCGCCACGATGCCCAATCTTTCGTCGTATTCCGAACGGGTTATCACCGTCGATGTCGAAAATGCGCCTCCTGGAACCGATATCGGGCAGGGCTCGTTCAAGCTGTTCCCGGGCTATCGCAGCGGTTACATGCTGCAGGTCGGCTCGGACTATTTCATCACGGCAACGGGCACCATGCTCGATGCCGACGGCCAGCCGGTGGCGCTGGTTTCGGGCAAGGCGACCGAACTCGCTCACCCGGACCGGGCGCCGGTCACGGTCTTCACCAACCGCCAGGGGCGCTTCGGCGCAACCGGTCTCGCTCCGGGACAGTGGCGAATCGAAATGCTCGACGCGAACAAATCGGTGTATGTTATCACCATCCCGCAAGACGCCACGGGCGTGGTGCGGCTTGGTGATGTCACGCCGGCGAAGGAATGATGCAGATGGTAAGCCTAGCAAAGTTTTTCCGAACCCTGGCCGTGCTGATCGGCATGACGGCCGCCGCCATGGCGACCGGGGCGCAAGCGCAGACGACCCAATGCGGCGTCACCGGAAGTGCCACGGCTTCGCCTGCGGTCTATGATCCGTTCAACCCGACCGGTCTGGCCAACACCACGATCACGATGAACCTGGTCCGTGTGAACAATTCGGGCGGCGGTGATACCCGCATCGTCAACTTCTACCTGCGCGCCAATTCGGCCACCGGGTCGGCCGCTGACGGTGCGATCATCACGCCCTTGAGCGTGGCCGGGTCTGCTGCGATCGAGGGGATCGGGCTCAATATCTTCTACAATTACGCCGCCCCGCCTCCGACCCTGCTGCCGATCACCGTTTCGCCGACCGGGGGCAACCGGTTCCTGAAGATCAACTTCACCGGCAACAATGCTGGTTCGGATACCGCGCAGGTCACCTTCAACGTCGCGCTGCCGGCCAACCTCAACCTCAACGCGGTCCAGAATCTGGCGTTCGACGCCTGGTTTTCGTGCAACATCCAGGGCGGACAGTCGAACGGACAGACGTTCAGCGGCACTTTCGCCAATGCGGTGGTGTTCCCGGTGACCGTGCTGTCGGCGCTGCGGACTTACTATGCCGGTACCGCGCTCGACTTCGGTGAGATCGGCCAGGTGCCGGTGGTGCCACCCAGCCCGGTGCGGACCAGCCCGTCGAACTACATCTTCGTGCAAAGCTCGGGCGCCTATTCAGTTACCCTGGCCTCGCAGAACGCCTTCAAGCTGAAAAAGCCCGGCGCAGCGACGATCAACGACGAGATCCGCTATAGCCTCAAATTCCTCGGCGATACCCGCGACACTTCGACGACGGGGACGCCGGGAGCCACTGCGATCAACCACAGCTGCATCCGCGCCGGTCTGGCCACCGCCGGTCAGCAGCTGCCGATCCAGGCGACGCTGATCGATGGCGGGCAGAACAAGAACCCGTCGCCGACCTATTCGGATATCCTGACGGTGACGATCACCCCGCTGGCCTACGCCATCCTAGGGACCGACAACTGCGGCAGCTTTACGGTACCCTGACCGGGATCGGGCAACCGCTCGAAACAAGACCGGCCCGCCGCTCCGAAACCGGAGTGGCGGGCCGGACTGTTTTGGCTCTCGCCGGGTCTGGTTAGCGCGGTTCGATCCGGAAGCTGAGCGAACCGGTCTGTCCGTCCGTCGGCAGCTGCAGCTCGAGGCTGCGATTGTTGATCGCGGCGGTATCGGATTCGGAAACCACGATCGATCCGCTGACGCCGAGTGCGATTTCACGGCCGTCGACAACCAGCTTGGCATCGGCCAGGGCTGGCGAGTAATCGGCAACCACGCGGTAGCCGCTGGGGCTGTTGCAGAATTCCTTGAGCGTACCCAGCGACACGGCCCCGGCCTTTGGCGCGACCATGGTGGTCTCGACATTGGCGCGGCAGATCACCGGCACAAAGCCGACGATATCGATGGTGTACTGGTTCGATCCCACGGCAACCGACGGCTGAAAGCCGCTGGCCGGGGCAACTGTAGCGCAGAGACCGGCAGCAACCAGCCCAAGCTTGATCAATTTCATAATGGCCTCCCGAATTTCGTCGAGATGCTGAATGCCACGTCAACCTCAATGCCCGGTGACCCGACAGGGTTAACGCCGGACTACCGCAGCAAGCCGGGCGGCAAGAACCTGCCGCCGCCTATCTGGCTGTATTTCAGGGCATAGTGCGTGCCGAACGGCGCCGATTGCATGATTTACCATAAGGACTTTCCGCTGGGTTCCTGCGAAGTTTCTTGCCGCTGCTTGCAGTCTCGCGGGGCGGTGATAGCTTGGCCCGATGGGCGAACAGGGCATTTCCGATCCTGGGCTGGAACCGTTCCGCAGCGCGTTTGGCTGCGGCGACGGGCTAGCCCGGACGATCGCCGCGCTATCGCGGCAGAGCAGCCACGCGCGCGGGCTGCAACTGTGGCCGCACGGTGATGGCAACGAGACCAGTCTGCTGCTGCGCGGGCAGGCGCAGGAGGTCGCCTATGGCCGCGAAGGGGCGATGCTGGTGCTGCTGCCACTTGGCCCGGGCGACTTCTATGGCAGCCTCGCCGGATCGGGCGACAGCGACGCCCAGGTCGAGGCGACCAGCGACGGGACCGGGGCGCACTTTGGCGATGGCGCGGTGGTGCGGCTGATGGAAAGCTATTCCTGCGTCGGGGTGGCAATCGCCCGGCATCTCTCCAGCCGGCTGGCAACGATGCGGCGGCGGATGGTCGAGGCGGCCCTGCTGTCAGCGACCGGGCGGATCGCGGCCGAACTGCTGCGGCGGTCAGCTGCCGGGCAGGATCGCACGATCCGACCGGTGCCGGTGTTCTCCGACCTCGCTGCGGCGGTGCAATCGACCCGCGAAACGGTTTCGCGCACGGTCTCGCAGCTGGAAAAGCGCGGGGTCCTGCTGCGGGTCGATGGCGGGCTAAAGGTGGTCGCGCCGCACCGGCTGGAAGAGCTGGTCTATTGATCGCGCGGGCGCAGCAGATACGCCGATCCGTCAAGCTCAGGCTCGTCCGGCAGGTATAGCTCGCTCGCCAGGTTGCCGCCGGGCCGCGCTGCCAGCGCGACCGCCAGCGCTTCACTGCCCAGGATCACGCCGGACGGTGCATGCTGCATCAACCGCCGCGCCAGGTCGGGTGCCGAACCATAGGCCAGCGCCGCGCCGCTCGCCGGATCGCGCACCAGGGTGCAGATCGCCAGATGGGCCCCGATCGCCGGAAGCGGAGTTCCGGCTGCTCGGCAAGCCGCCGTGACTGCAGCCAAGGCTGCCAGCCCGGCTTCGACATCGGTCGTCGCCAGTTCCCACCGGCCAGGTGCAGCGCGCACGGTTCCGGCGGGCAGAGCGGACAGGGCGCCCGCAACCGGAGCGATCCAACCGGCAATCTCCAGCGATCCCGGCAGCGCATCGCCCGCCAGTTCGTCGATCCCGATTGCGGCGACCAGCGCCAGCTGGCGGGCGGCATCGGGTTGTTCGGGCGGAAACAGCGCTTCGACCGAGACATCGCGGGGAATGGCGATCCGGTGCTGCACGCCCAGTTCGGCTCGCCACAGTTCGGCCTGCCGCGCGGTGTTGGCCCCGCCGCCGTGCTCGTCACAGACGATCAACTGCTCCGCGGCCGACCCATAGCGCGCGGCGTTGAGCACTGCCCCGCCGATCGCCAGTTCACCTGCAAAGGCTGTCGCCAGCGGATCATGGGCCGAGCTGGCAATTTGCCCGGCGACCCGCAGGCTGGCGCAGCGATCGAGCACCGCGCGGAACCGGGCAGCCCACTCCGCTCCGGCGGGCGCGACCGATTGCGCCTCGAACTGCGTCGGCGGGCACGGGAGCACGGCATGAAGCTCGCAGCCCAGCGCCAGCAGGTGCTCGGCGATCACCAGATCGGCCCCGGCGGCCAAGGCCCCCCAGGCAAAGCCGGGCCGGCTATCAGCCAGGAATTCGCCAAGCCAGGCGGTCAGCCGGGCCTCCGATGAGCCTCCCGAAGCAAGCCCCATGTGCCCGGCAAAGTGCAGGCTGTTCGGCGGGGCATGGGCATCGAGCCACGCGCCATCCTGGCCCTGTGCGGTGGCAATCAGGCGCAGCTGGGCGAGGGTGCAGGCGCGGTCGTCCCACCCGTCGGGATCGTGCTGCGCCGCCGCCGCCAGCGCCTGCTTTGCACCGGACCGATCGCCCAGCAGTAACAGCGCCTCGGCCCGCGTCGCGGCGAGGAAATAGGGTGTGTCTGCGGAGGTTTCGGGCGCGTCAAGCAGCGCCAGAACCGCCTGCGCGCCGTCAATAGCAGCGTCCGCTTCGCCCGCCAGCAAGTGCAGCGTCGCGGCATTGATCGCCAGATAGGGCGCGGGCGAGAGCGCATCGGCAGCGCTATAGGCCCTTGCCGCCTCCGCCAGCAAAGCCCGCCGCTCCGCACCCTTTGCCGCCAGCCCGCGCGCCTTGAGCAACCGGCCCTTGACCGCGAGCGCTGCCGGGTCATGCGCGCGAGCGTTATACCCGCCCGCCGCAAACAGCTCCTCCCCACGCTCCACCGCGCCGGAACGAACCAGCGCGGTGATCACGGGAAGGGAGGGGGACAAGTTGTTGAACCGGTTCAGAGCAACGGTCCTGGTTGGTTTAGCGGGGGGACAAGCGGATCGACGGGCGGAGGATTCTTGGTAATCGGATCAATTTCGATGCCGAGGGGTTTACCAAATCCCTGATCGAGATAGACCTCGATATTGAATTTCTCGTCGTTTCGGCCGTCGTCGTTTGAACCATGTGCGACAGGTGGCCGGTGCGAAGGTTCGATCACTAGCCGCCGTGTCTTGGCGTTTGAACTGGCTTCAACCAACCAATAACGTTGGGCGTGTCCGGCAGACGCCAGTGTTACACCTTCTTCGACCGCGTCGGGGAAAGTCCATTTCCAAACACCCCCTAGCTCCAGATCGACCTGAACCACTTTACCTTGCGGAATCATGATGTAGTACGAGCCGTTCGGTTCCTGTCCCACCAGCGGGCCATCTGGATGGGGATGTGGTTCAACCATTGTCAGTCCGATCGTCCCGTTGACCTGGTCGGCCGCGATATCGAAGACGATTCTTCCCGTAACGGTGGGCTGGGGCATCGATCCACCCTGGCTTGCTCGGCGCGGTGACGCGCGTTCGTTCCTGCGACCAAAGAGTTCATTCGATATCATGGACATTGGATATTCCTTTCCAGATTCAGCTCAAATTTCATGGCAACTTTTTCCGAAGCGTTGACACTTGCGATCGCCAATTGGCCCAATCGCCATTTTCCGGATCATGGGATTGAAGTTCACGCGCGCGAGCGTCTGCTCGTGCCAGAATTGGCTTGGCTTGCCCAAGCAGGCCTTTATCAATCAGGAGCCGGGCAAGTCCGAAATCCGCCAACAGGCGCGCCTCTGCGATCCGTTGATCCAAGGGATTCTTGCGCGCCAGGTCTTCTACCAGAGCGGATTGGCGTCGCCGCAGTTCAATGGCAGTCCTGAAGTCATTCACAGCAACTTTGGCGTCGGCCTGCCACGCATAGGCGTTAGCCAGGTTCAGCGCGATGTCAGTATCATCCCGACGCAGCCGATAGGCCGCCTCAAGTTGCCGGGTCGCCGCTTCGCAGTGGATCGATGCCTCGCGCGGCTCTGCTGGCTTGGCCAACGCCACCGCGCATAGGTTGCCTTCGGCATAACCTGCTTCGACCAGCCATTCTGGTTCAGCGTCAGTCCGAGCGGCCAAATCGACAGTCAGTTGGCGATATTGGCGCCAGTGTGGCTTTGCCTGGCTGGCGCGCTGTGTTGCAGGAATTCGCTTGTCGAGGAACTTAGCTTGACCAAGCCAGAACTCGCTCTTGGCATGAGACAAGATTATGGCTGCTGATCGTGGAGTTCGTCGCCACAGATCAAGCGTGATACGTGCAGCTGTTTGCGCTTCCGCTAATCCTCGGTCGAAGTGATTTATTGACGCAAGGTCGTCTTCCGCCATGGCCTGCAGAAGTCGCGCACGTCGAAGCAGAATGTCTTCGGGAAGGTTCGTCGCTTTGGATTCTTCAGCATATCGCGTCATAACCCGCTGATTGACCGTATCCATGATGTCCAGCCGGCCAACACCTTTCAGTTTATCCCGCAAGTCGGTCAGCATGAATTCCACCAGTCCTTCGGCGTCCGCGCGTTGGCGTTCGGCTTCGGCGCGGGCCCGGACCGCGACGATCAGGGCTGTGGCGAGGATTAGACTGAGCAGCGCGGTTGCCGCCGTGACGGCCATCACGCGGCGCTGGCGGCCTTGCGCGTCGCGCTGGACCAGTCGGTCGAGCGGCTGGGCGGTCAGCCCGGCGACGATCTTGAGCAGGCCGAGCCGCTTGCCGTCCTGCCCATCGCGAAAGTCGGCTGCCAAAGGCTCGACGGCGCGGCCCTGGTGGCGCAGCAGAACCTCGGGAAAGGCCTGGTCCGGCTCGCCCGCGATTAGCGCGGCGAGCACCGGCCGGTCGGGATTGAGCTCCCGAAACAGTGCGATCTCCTGCGAGACCCAGCGGCTGGCCCGGGCCGCGGGACTGGCAATCACGATCAGCGCAGCCGATTGGGCCAGCGCGTCGCGGACCTGGGCGGACAGGTCCGGTCCGGCCGCCAGCTCGGCGCGGTCGATGAAAATCGGGGTCAGGCGCTGACCGTCGGCGGCCCGCCAGCCCTCCAGCTTGCGGTGCAACCACCCGGCAAACCGGGCGTCACTGTGGCTATAGCTGACGAAGGCCCGGTAACCGGGCACAGCTTCGCCAGGCTGCGGTCGACCCATCGCGCTCCCCACCTGTTCAGCGAAGAATGACGCAGTTGTCGTGCAATGGCAATGGTCTGCATGGGGCGCGGATGCCGCGAAGGCCGGACTCGACTGTGGCAGATGGGCTACGGTTTGGGCTACTTCTAACCGAACGATTAAAAGCGGTTGTCAAGCGGGCCAGACGGTGTTCTATTCGTATGCGCAACCACCCCAGGCAAGGGGTGGGCACATAGAGGAGAGTGGCTAATGAGGGGTAAGCTGACCCTGCTGGTAGGCGTTTGCGCCAGCGCGATCGCATTTCCGGCCTTTGCACAGAGTGCTGCCGACGAGGATACGAGCAGCACCGAAATCATCGTTACCGCACAGCGTTCGAACCAGCGCCTGCAGGACGTTCCGATCGCGGTCAGCGCGTTCAACACCGAAGCGCTGGAAAAGCAGCAGATCAAGAACACCTCCGATCTGCAGCTGACCCTGCCCAACGTCACCTTCACCAAGACCAACTTCACCTCGTCGAGCTTCACCATCCGCGGGATCGGCGATCTCTGCGTCGGCGTCAGCTGCGACCAGGCGACCGCCATTCACATGAATGATGCGCCGCTGGCCAACACCCGCCTGTTCGAAGGCGAATTCTTTGACCTGGCCCAGATCGAAGTTCTGCGCGGGCCGCAGGGCACCCTGTTCGGCCGCAACGCCACCTCGGGCGTGGTCAACATCCGCACCGCGCGCCCCGACCTTACGGGCATGCACGCCAGCGCCGAGGCCGAATACGGCAACTACAATGCCGTCAAGGTCAAAGGCATGGTCAACGTGCCGCTGGGCGAAATCGCAGCGGTCCGCCTCGCCGGGTATTATCTCAACCGCGACGGCTACACGACCAACCTGTTCAACAATTCGAAGATCGACGGCCGCGACATGTATGGTCTGCGCGGATCGATCCGGATCGAACCCAGCTCGGGCACCACGATCGACCTGACGGCCCAGTACTTCCACGAGAAGGACTCGCGCTCGCGCGCCCAGAAGCAGATGTGCCAGCGTGACCCAACCGGCGTGCTCGGCTGCCTCAATGCTCGCCGCGGTTACGAAATGACCAACTCCAACTCGACCGCGGGGGCAGTGCTCAACTCGATCCAGACCTTCCGGGTCTTCGGCATGACCGGCGCTGCGGCACCGTTCGCGCAGATGGCGCTGGTCGATCTTACAGTGCCCAATTCGGATTCGTACTTCGGGGTGGTCAATCCGGCCGACCCGCGGGTGGTCAACACCGACACGACCCCGACCTACTATACCCAGGAGCTGATTCTCCAGGGCTCGCTCGCGCAGGAACTGGGCGGCGGACTGAACCTGAAGCTCGGCTTCAACTATCAGGACGTCGATCTTGAATCGCAGCAAGACTACAACATGTCGGTGCAGAACCGGAACAACGGCCGGTTCCAGACCGGTCTGAGCACGCTGGCCGCAGTGGCCGGCGGTGCGTTCGGGGCTGGGCCAGCGGCCTACTTCTCGGGCGTTGCGGGCCGACTGATGCCAGGCGGTCCGACCGGCAACCTGTGCACCTCGCTGCCGACCGAGAACCTGGCCGGTATCTACGGTGCAACCAGCCAGGGCATCTGCGCCTCGACCCCGCTCGATTTCGACCGCTCGAACGCCTACACCACCAGCTGGTCGACCGAAGCGATCGTTTCGTCGGACTGGGACGGCCCGTTCAACTTCCTGCTCGGCGGGATCTACGGCAAGACCCACCTGACCGAGAGCAGCTACTACGTCGATGCCTTCACGCTTGACTACGCCACCGGCGTGCTCGGGTCGTGGGCAGCCTTCGCCACCGGCCAACCGGCTCCGGCGGCAGGGCAGGGCTACTACATGGCCTCGCCGTTCTTCCGCAGCCATTCGGACGACCTCAAGGTCCGGACCTACGGGATCTTCGGGGAAGCCTATTTCAAGTTCAGCGACACGATCAAGCTGACTGGGGGTATACGCTACAACAACGACAAGAAGACGCTGACGGCCCGGACCACGCTGCTCAACTGGCTGTCGCAGTTCGGTGACAATCCGTTGTCGTCAAGCTACGTGACCAGCGGTTCGCCGATCTTCGGCCTGTTCGATGCCGACCCGGGCCGGCCCGGCCAGCAGCTGTTCCAGAACCGCGAAGTGTCGTTCTCCGAATGGACCGGCCGCGCGGTGCTCGATGTCAACCTCACCCCCGACAACCTGCTCTACGCATCCTACTCGCGTGGGTACAAGTCGGGCGGTATCAACCCGCCGCTGTCGGTTGGGTTCGGGGTGCCGGAATCGTTCAAGCCGGAATTCGTCAACGCCTTTGAAATCGGCTCGAAGAACACCTTCGCCAATGGCAAGGTCACGCTCAACCTGACCGGTTTCTACTATGACTACAAGGACCTGCAGCTTTCGCGGATCGTCAACCGGACCTCGGTCAACGATAACGTCAGCGCGACGATCTACGGTCTCGAAGCCGAAGCGATGTTCCGCCCGGTGCCCGAGCTGACGATCAACATGAACGCCAGCTACCTGCACACCGAAGTTTCGCAGGACAAGTGGCTGTCCAACTCGCGCGACTACGGCGGTGGCCGGGCCGATGCGGTGATCATCAAGGACATCACCACCGCGGCCAACTGCGCGATCGCTTCGTCGACCGGCAACGCAGCCCAGGCGCAAGCCTATGTTACCGCGATCAACGCTTCGCTGGGCCTGCCGGGACCGGTCTCGTTCGGTCCGGGCAGCGGGATCGCCTCGACCGGGGCCTTCGGGATCTGCTCGGCGCTGATCGCCAACGCTCCAACTGTCGGGGCCGGCTTCGGCGGGATCCAGGTCAGCGAAGTCCACAACGGGCAGACCTTCGATTATGCGTCGGGTATTCCGACCAACATCAAGGGTAACAAGCTGCCTGGCGCACCGGACTACAAGTTCTCGGCCGGCATCCAGTATGCCATTCCGGTCGGCAGCATGACCGTCACCCCGCGCGCGGACTTCATCTTCACCGGGAAGTCCTCGGGCAACATCTTCAACGGGGTGGTCAATGAAGTGCCGAGCTTCAGCCAGATCAATGCCCAGTTGCAGATCGATGGTGCGGACAAGAAGTGGTTCATTCGTGGCTGGATCCAGAACCTGACCGACAACAACGCGATCACCGGTCTGTATGTCACCGACCAGTCATCGGGTCTCTACACCAACATCTTCACCCTCGAACCGCGCCGTTACGGCATCACTGCGGGCGTGAAGTTCTAAGGTTCTAAGCACTCCTGGGAGGGATGCTTAAGCGGGGGCTCCGGACTTTGTCCGGGGCCCCTTTGCTTTGCGCAGCGTGCCCGGCCAAGGCAAAAGAAGGCCCCGGCCGGGAAACGGGGTTCGGCCGGGGCTAGTTTGGGCTCGGGACGTTCGGTGTAAGGTTTGACTTTCCTTCCAGGACTTTGCGCCGGTCGCCCGGCGCATTTCCGGACTAGCTCAGACTGTCTTTCGCCGGGTTGTAGCCGCGGCTAAGCGGAAGTCCGGAGCGGGTCAGGCGACCAGCGAAGCCTCGATCGCGATCCGGATCGCTTCACTGGTGTGATTGGCCCCCATCTTGGTCAGCATGTTGGCGCGGTGGATTTCGACCGTGCGCGGGCTGATCGCCAGGCGCTCGCCGATCAGGCGGTTGGACAGTCCGTCTGCGACCCCTTCCAGCACCTCGCGCTCCCGCCGGGTCAGCTTCTGGACCCGGCTGCGGGCGCGGGCCTCGCGCAGGCGCAGGCTGCCGATGCTGGCAGCGGCGCTCTCGGCGAGCTCGATCGCGGTCAGGATCCGGGCGGTGTCACAGGGCCACTCCAGGTAGTCGAGCGCGCCGGCCAGCACGGCCTTGACCACCTGGCCGGTATCGGGCCCGTCGGAGAAGGCGATCACCGGCAGCCACGCGCCGTGGTCGGTCATGTGCTCGATCAGCTCCTCGACCGCCGGGCCGTCGTCAGCAACCAGGATCGCCCCGCCGCGCGGCCAACGCATGGTGATTTCGTCGATGTCCTCGAACGGCTCGACATGCACCATGCCGCCAGCCAGCGCATGGGTGATCGCGGCGCGGCGGCGAAAGTCGCCGTCAATCAAGGCAAGGTTGCAGCGTCGTTCCATTGTGTAGGGCCCCCTAGTGAATTCCGCCTAGGGAATTAGGCCGACGGGCCCGGTTCGCCGCGTCGGTCTGCCTCGAAATCCGAACCATAAGATCCGGAAAAGTCCGCGGTTCGAACGCGGCCATTGGTTGTTTTGCGGCATTCCGATTTCCACCGATTTGGAGTTAACCATGTTTGCTGGACGTGGAACGAAACGCGGCGGCGATCTCGGTGACATCGGCTTTCAGACGCTCCAGTGCCCCGGCATCGAAATCGAGCACGCTGCCCAGCACGGTCTTGCGCGCGCCTTCGAACAGGGTCGAAAGCGCCCCGGCGATCGGGTGATCGCGGTCGAGCCCCATCTGCAAGGCGGTCAGCGCCGACAAGGCCCGGGTCAGCGCCGCGCTCTTGCGGGCGTTGTCGCCGTGCTGGCTGGCGTGAACCGCAGTGCCCAGCGCGCTGGCCAGTTGTTCGTAGCACAGCATCACCAGCTGGACCGGATCGGCCCCGGCGACGCGGGCGTCGAAATCGATCTTGCGGTAGGCCTCCTGGGGGGAACGCAGGACCTGCATGTCAGTTGCTCCGCGCATTCCACGCGTCGATCTGGTTCTGCAGGAACGACAGCGTGGATTTGGACTGGGTGACCCGGCCCTCGGTGCCAGAAAACTGCGTGGCAAGCCGGGCGCGGAGTTTTTCCTGGGCCTCGGTCAGCTTGCTGGCTTCGTCGGCGAGGGTCTTCTTCTGCGCGGTCAGCCGCGCCAGCGAGCCGGCCAGGGTGCCCGGATCGCTCGCTGCGGTCAGCCGGCGGCCGAGTTTGTCGAAACTGGCATAGACCCCGAACAGCCCGGTGGTGAACATCGCCGCGACGCCTTCGGGCGCGGCCTTCTGGGTCGCGGTCAGCCGGGCGGTGTCGAGCCGGAAGGTCCCGTCGCGGTTGGTCGCGAGACCGAGGTCGGCGAGCGTCGCCGGATCGCCGCCGGCCGCGCCGGGCATGACGATCGACCCGGCCAGTTGCGCCAGCGTCCGCCGCATCGCCCGCGCACCGCTGTCGCGGGCGAGGTCGCCCGACAGCGGGTCGGTCTGGGTGTTGAGCTCACCGGCCAGCTCGTTGAGCGCGCTGACGAGGTCGTTCATGAAGGTGGAAACCGCTGTGCCGGGATCGGAAAAGCGGATCGTGGTCGGCGCACCGGGATTGGTTCCGGTTAGTGCCAGGCTCAGCCCCGGAACCAGATCGGAAATCGTGTTCGACGCGCGGGTCATCGCGAGGCCATCGAGCTTGAACGCGGCGTCCTGCGCGGTCGTGATCAGCCGGGCGGGTGCGTTCGCCGGGGTCCAGCCCAGCGCGGAAAGGCCCTCTTCGCCAAGGGTCTCGGCGGCTTCGATGGTAAAGCCGTTGACCGCGCCCTCCTTGCCCTTAAGCATCAGGTGCGCGCCGCCGGTGCCGCTGGCGACATAAGCGCTCAGGCCGATGCCGGCCGCGTTGATCGCGGCGGCGACATCGGCCAGGCTTGCGCCGCTGGGCACGGTGACAGTGGCCGGAGATTGGCTGGGGTCTTCAGCGAAACTCGAGCCGGAAACGGTCCCGAAGCGGAAGGTCAGGCTGCCCGATCCGGTCGGGGCGGTCGCGCCCGCGAAAGCGGGACTCGACAGGACCTGGCCAGCCGCCAGCCGGGTAACCTCGAGCGAATAAGAACCCCGGCCGCTCAGGGTCCCGCGCGAAACCGTCGCCACGGCAGCATTGCCGATCAGCGGCTGACTGGCGAGATCGCCGGTGCGGACCCGCTCGCCGATCGATGAGGACAATTGCAGCAGCGAGCTCTTGAGGGTCGAGGCCGCCGAAATCTGCCGCTCGACCGTTTCGGCGCGAACGGTGTTGCGGTCGATCCTTGGCGCGAACGAGGCAGCGGCTAGGTTCTGGGCAAGGCCCGCAAAATCGATCCCGCTGCCCGCGCCCAGCGTGGCGATGATCGATGATGTCGCAGAGGTCGCGGATGTGCTCGGCATGTCCGATAGAACGGCAGCTTTATCGCGCGGTTAAGGGCTTTCCTCGGGCCGTCCGTCGGCGTCGAAGCGCAGCGCCACCGGCACCTCGATCGGCAGCAGCAGCCGCGCCTTGCCCCGCCGCAGCGAGAAGACATAGGCCAGCACCGCGGCGACCGCGGCATAGAGCTCCTCGCGGATCATCTGGTTCTCGCGGGTGGTAAAATAGACCGAGCGGGCCAGCGCCGGCACTTCGAGCAGCGGCACCCCCAGCTCGCGGGCCAGCTCGCGCATCGCCAGCGCCTTTTCGCCGCGGCCCTTGGCCAGCACGATCGGTGCCCCGGCCTTGCCCGGATCATAGCCCATCGCGACCGAGAAATGGCTGGGGTTGGTCAGCACGAACTGCGCCTCGCGCATCGCCTTGGCCACCGCGCCGCTGGCGTACTGGCGCTGGCGCTGGCGCTGCGCGGCCTTGCGTTCGGGCGAGCCCTCGGCCTCCTTGTGCTCGTCGCGCATTTCCTGGCTGCTCATTCGCAGCCGCAGGAACCGCCGCAGCCACTGCACCGGCCAGTCGATCAGCGCGATCACCGCCAGCCCGGCCGCCAGCGCGAACAGCAGCGCGGTCAGCGCGTCCCAGGCCTGGCGCAGCGCTCCGCCGAGCGACGCCGCGCGGCCGAGCCCGAGCAGGTCTGCCAAGCTGCCCTTGGCCCACACGTAGCAGATCGCGCCGAGCAGGCTGACCTTGACCACGCCTTTGCCAACCTCGATCCAGCCCTGCGTACCGAACATCCGCTTGAGCCCCGCCAGCGGATCGAGCCGCGAAACCTTGGGCAAAGCATTGCCGCCGATCCAGCGCCCGTCGCCCGAGCCGAGCTGGCTGGCCGTGACCGCGATCATCACGGCGAGGGCCAGCGTCAGCAGCGGCGGGAACACCGCCAGCAGCAGGCCCAGTAGGGCTGCGCCGGGTTCGAATTGCTCGAGCGCGGCGCGGTCCCACGACAGCCCGCTGCGCAGCGCGCCGGTCAGCCGCTCGAACAGCCAGGGACCGGCAAATTTGAGCCAGGCCGCTCCAGCCAGCACCGCAATCGCGGTTGCCGCTTCGCGGCTGCGCAGGACATCGCCCTTTTGCGCGGCCTCGCGGCGGCGTTTTTCGGTCGGGGCGAGGGTCTTTTCCCCGCTCATCGCGCCAGCACGGCTCCGGCCTGGCGGACCGCGTCCCCGCTCAGCGTGGCGAACTGGTCGGCATAGAGCGGCGCGACCGCGATCAGCGCGGCGAGGCCCGCGAGAATTCCGGCCGGAAGCCCGAGCGCGAACAGGTTGAGCGCCGGGGCCGAGCGGCTCAGCACCCCGCTGGCGATCTGGACCAGCAGCAGCACCAGCGTGACCGGCAGGGCAATCGCCACAGCGGCGATGAACATCTCGCTGCCGAAGCCGAGGATCCGCTCAAGCTGGTCCGGCCCGAGCCAGGCGTGGCCGGGCGGGAAAGCGGCATAGCTCTCGATCACCAGCCGCAGCCAGGTGAGGTGCGCGCCCAGGCCGAGGAAGATCAGGGTCAGCATGACGGTGAAATACTGGCCCAGGATCGGCGAATGGGTGCCGTTTACCGGGTCGGCGCTCGACGCGATACTCATCCCCATCGCTCCGCCAATCTGCTCGGCGGCGAGCACCGGCGCGGCGAAGGACAGTTGCAGCACGAACCCCAGCGCCAGCCCGACCAGCGCTTCGGCAAGGATTGCCATCAACCCGGCCAGCGAGAACAACGCTGGCGGCACGCTCACCGGCACCCAGGCCGAGACCAGCACGGCCAGCGCCGCGGTGATCGCGACCCGCAATTGCACCGGCACGGCTGCGGCCGCAAAGAACGGCGCGGCGAGCAGCGCGGCCCCGATCCGGGCCATCAGGAACGCCAGCTTCCACAGTTCGCCCTCGATGCTGCCGAACCCGAAATCGAGCGCGATCACCGGCCCAGGCCCGCAATCTGGGCAAGGATTTCCTGCATGAATTCGCCGACCAGCGCGAACATCGATCCGCCCAGCACGACCAGGACCAGCGCTATCACCCCCAGCTTGGGGACGAAAGTCAGGGTCTGCTCGTTGACCGAGGTTGCGGCCTGGATGATCCCTACGACCAACCCGACGGCGAGGCTCGCCAGCAGGACCGGCGCGGCGACCAGCGCGGTGACCCACAGCATCCGGTCGACCAGCGAAAGGAGGGCGGCGGTTTCATCCATAATCTTACCCGAAACTCGCCACCAGGCTGCCCATCAGCAGCGCCCAGCCATCGACCAGTACGAACAGCAGCAGCTTGAACGGCAGCGAGACGATCGTCGGGCTCATCATCATCATCCCCAGACTCATCAGCACCGAGGCGACCACCAGGTCGATCACCAGGAACGGCAGGAACAGCATGAAGCCGATCTGGAATGCGGTCTTGAGCTCGCTGGTGACGAAAGCGGGGAGCAGGATCGAGAACGGCACATCCTCGGCCCGCGCGAACTTGGGGGCCTTGGCCATTTCGGCGAACATCATCAGATCGTGCTTGCGGGTCTGGCGGACCATAAAGCTGTGGAATTCCTTGCCCCCCGCCGCGATTGCCTGTTCGGCGTTGATCGTCCCCGCCGC
>CALCQB010000364.1 GCA_937897535.1 uncultured Novosphingobium sp.
GCCCGCCTGGGGGTGGGTCTGCACGCATAAGCGCCCCCCCACCCGCAGCACGGGCCCATGCGCGACCTGCCCCCACCTGGTCGCCCAGCAGGCTGGGGTACACGGCCCCGTTGCCGCCCTCGCCCAGAGGCTCGGCGCAGGGGTCGTACTGGGGCAGGCAGTCGGCCGCGGTGAGCGACAGGCCGTGCTGGAGCTCGACCGCGTTCAGCATGCGGTAGAGGTCGGCAGCGGTCATCTGGAGGGCCTCGCAACCCTGCAGCAGGCAGCAGGGAGCGCGGGGCGTCAGGGACGAGACCAGAGCCGAGTTGCTGGCAAGTCGCGTGCTGGGTGTGCTCTGCCGCTGCAGGCGGCAGCCCCAGAGCCCACGCAAGGCGGTGCCTACCTCAGCAGATGCGCTGGACGCGGAGCAGGCGCTGCTGGGAGCGCTGCTCGAGCAACTGGACGCGGAGGCCTGGCGCTGCTGCGTGCGCCACGCGCCGAGCTGCGCCACGAGATAGTCGCGGGGCAGGCCGAGCAGCCGATGCAGCTCCAGGCCCACGCCTGCGCGGCCAAGGCCGGGATCAATCAGCTGGTCCGGGTGCTGGCGCTCGAATGGGGGCCGGACGTGCGGGTCAACGGGATTTCGCCGGGACCGATCGAAGGAACCGAAGGCATGGCGCGATTGGCGCCCGATGCCTCAACCAAGCAGAAGCACTTCGACCGGATCGCGATGAAGCGCTGGGGCTTTGTCGACGAGATTGCCGAAGGCGCGGTGTTCCTGTCGAGCGACGCGGCGAAGTACATCACCGGAGCGATCCTCGATATCGACGGCGGCAGCAGCCTGGGTGATGCGACCCAGCGGAGCACGGACAAGGGGCTGGCTTAGTCTGCGGGTGCGGACAGGCCATCCGGCCTGTCCTTTGCAACACCGGCCCGCTCCCCCGGCCCAACCACCCACAGGGTAACCTTTAACGGGTGGTTGGGCCGGGGGAGCGGGCCGGTGTTGCAAGCCAATCGCGGAGGCGATTGGCGCACCAAGCGAAAACTCAAATCAGGCTATCGCCCGCCTTCGCGGTCTTGCCGCGGGTGATGATCACCTTGTCGCCGACCTTGGTCACGCCGAACAGCTTCTTGTCGAACCCGTCGGGCACCCCGATGCAGCCGTGGCTGGCATAGCCCTTCTCCACCTTGGTGCCGTGGATCGCGACGCCGTCGGGGGTGAGGTTCTGGGTGAACGGCATCGGCGCACTGTCATAGGTGCTGGAATAGTGATCGGCCTTTTTCCATTTGATCGGAAATTCGCCCAGCGGGGTCGGCTTCTCACTGGTGCCGAGCAGCACTGCGGTCGCGCCGATTTCATAGCCGCCCTTGAACACCGACAGTACCCGCGCATCGAGATCGACGGTGATCACGATCGGGCCGTCGGCGACGCCCTTGTCGTCCCAGTGCCAATCGCCATAGCGGATCGGGCCACTGATCGGCAGGATCCGCTTGATCACGAAGCGCTCGTCCTTGGGTGCGGCCGGGGGAGCCACGGGAGCCTGCGCCACCTGGCTCGGGTCCGAGGCTGGGGGCAGCGCCCTGGCCTGCTCGTCCGGCTGCGACACCAGCAGCGCCGCGCTGCCGAGGACCGCCACACCGAACAGGCCGAGCAGCGCGTGGTTGGAATTGAACTTCATCGCCTGCGTCCCAAAAAGTCGGCTATATCAAGCCTGCCCGATACTATGCCGTCGTGGTCAAGACCAGCAAGCCGATGTAGGCGTTTCGCGCCGGGACCGCTGGGCCTTCAAAGGTTAACACCCGGCGCTTGCCAAGCGCCTCGGGCGCTGGCATCGGCGCGCGGATGGGACGGGGCAGCCAGCCAAGCATCGAACTGACCGTCGGCTCGGACGAATTCTGGGCCCGCGCCAGCGCCGACATGGCGCAGGCCCGCCGCCGGGTGCTGGTCCAGGCGATGACCTTTGAAGGCGACGCGGCGGGACTGGCGGTCGCCGGGGCAATCCAGGCCAGCCCGGCGGCGGACCGCCGGGTGCTGGTCGATGATTATACCCGCCATGTGATCAACGACCGGTTCCTGGCGCTATCGCGCGATCCGGCGCTCCAGGACGAAGCCGCCGCGACCTGGGCGATGTTCGATGCGCTGGCCGGGAGCGGTGCCGGGCTGCGGCTGACCAACCCGGTCGGCCGCAATCCGCTGCGCTATGCGACCCGCAACCACAAGAAGCTGCTGGTGATCGACGATGCGGCGTGGATCGGCGGGATCAACTTTTCCGATCACAACTTCGCCTGGCACGACATGATGGTCCGGATCGCCGACCCGGCAGTGGCCGATTGGCTGGCTAGCGAGTTCGACCGCGACTGGTCCGGAACTACCGCCAACGCCGCCGCCACGATCGGCGGGGTCAAGCTGCTCAGCCTGGACGGAAGCGCCAACGAAGCCGGTTTTGCACCGGTGCTGGATCTGATTGGCCAGGCCCGGCAATCGATCGAAGTGGTCAGTGCCTACCCGACCTTCCCGTTCGTCGATGCCCTGGCGGCGGCGGCCAGGCGCGGGCTGGCGGTGCAGCTTTACACCCCCCGGCCCAACAACAAGCCGGTGATCCGCGACTATCTGCTGGGCGTGGCGGCGAAATCCGGCCTCGATGTACAGCTGACCCCGATGATGACCCATGCCAAGGCGATGCTGGTCGATGGCGCTGCGCTGGTGCTGGGATCGTCCAATTTCGACTTCGTCAGTCACCGCGCGAATGCGGAATATGTCGCGACGATCCGCGATGCAGGGCTGATCGCCGATTTCAGCGCGCGGGTGCTGGTCCCGCTGCGCGAAGGGGCCAGCGCACCGCAGCCGGGCGATCTATCCGCCTGGCGGTCGTGGAAGGCCGGGATCTGCCTTCGGGTCGCCGATGTGCTGGTCAGTTTCCTCGACCACGGCCCGCGCGTCGCGGCGTGGCAACGAACCTAGCCATGCGCTCCGAACAGGTTGGCGATTGCGGTGGTGATCCGCAGCGATAGCCCCTGCGCGGTTTCGATCGGATCGATGAAATCGCGGTGGATCGCCGAATAGCCGACCGCGGCTTCGTCCGGGTAGTCGCTCGGCTCGGCCACGCTGAAATCGCCGAGGTGCGGTTCGCTCGCCGGAAAGGCGCGGCGCAGCTGGGCCAGCGCCTCGTCGATCCGCAGGGTGAAGACCATCTCGAGCACGTCCTCGCGGGCAATGTCGTTGGCGCGGCTGAATGCCGGAACCGAGACCACCCGCAGGAACATGTGCTGGAACAGCGCGAGCCGCAGCGCCTGGAGCACCCCTAACAGGCGGCGGGTGTGCTCGCGGCCTTCGAGCGGTGCCTCGTCGGGGATCAGCGCCAGCAGCCGGTGCAGCTTGAGCGCATCGACCCGGAGGCGCGAGGCGAGGCGGCGGAACACCCCGGTGCGGTCGTCGGTGGTCAGGTACTCGGCCAGCGCCAGGCAGGCGTCGGAAATGTGGCCTTCGTCACCGCGATAGGGGCGGCTGGCCCAGTAGGCCGAGTTGAACAGTTCACCGAACGCGGCGACCGTCTTGATGCTGGCGAGCGCGTTGGCGCTGCGAACCAACCGGACCATCTGCTGCCCGCGCGCGCTGGTGGTCAGCAGTTCGGCCAGCGCCTCGTAATTGCCTTCAGCGGCGGTGCCGAACCCGGCGATCACGTTGACCGGATAGCCCAGCTGCTGGAGCACCGCGTTGTGCGGGATCGCGCGGATCTGGCGCAGGCTCATCTCGCGGTCGGCGGCAAGGTCGCTCTGGCGGCGGCTCTTGCGGCTGCCGGTATCGTTGAGCAGGCCCAGCCCGAACGCAGTAACCGCGCGCGGATAGGTCCGGCTGACCAGCTGGTCGTGCTGGAACCGGCGGACCGCGCGATAGAAATCGAGACTGAGGTCGGTCCGGCGATAGAACGGATCGACCGGAGCCTCGGGATCGGTCTCGCCCGGCGGCATTTCGGCAAAGCGGGTCAGGGTCGCAAGCGCCAGTTCGGGCGTGCCGAAGAACAGATAGCCGTCGCCGCCCTGGAAACTGACCTCGGGTTCGAGCCGGATCCCCGCGCGGACGAACCGCCGCCGCGCCCAGGGTGAGAGCGGCCAGGCCAGCCGGTCAGCGAAACTGTCGGGATGCGCGCCGCGGCCCATGCTTTCGCCGTGGGTGTTGAAGATCAGGGCTGCCACATCGGAGAGGCCATTGGCGGCCATCGCCTCGCTCAGCCGCCCCTGCAGTCGTTCGATCGCCAGCGCCGCCGGGATCTGCCCGACGAACCGCCCGGCATCGGAAAAGCCGGTCTGGATCGCCACCCGCCCGCGCGCCCGGGCATAGTCGCGATAGGCTTCCTCGGCGAGCAGCGCGTCAAGGAACCGCCCGCCGTGTTCCAGCGCGCTCTCGGTTTCGAACAGCGGCGAGACATCGACCTTGCTGTCGATTCCGAACAGCTTGGCGAAATAGAGCGCGGCCAGCACCGTGGTCGGTTGCTCGCATTCGGCCACCAGCATCCGGATCGGCGCATCGGCGTCGATATGCGCCAGTATCTGCGCCATCGCCAGGAACTGGCGGATCGCGGTGCTGTTCTCAATCGCCAGCGCGGCGAAGTTGGAGCGCAGCGGCCTGGCCTCGGCGAGCAGCTCGCGCATCCGGACCAGGGCGGCCTGGCTGGCCAGATCGAGCTTGCCGTCGGGATCGATCCGGCGGCGGATCGCGTTCTGGAGCTGGCTGGAATTCACCCGGAAGTGGATCCAGCCCATCCCCAGCCCATCGGCCCGCATCGCGGCGGCGGCGGTCAGCAGCGTCTCGGCGGCGGTATCGTCAGCCCGGGCTGCTTCGTGTTCCAGCTCGGTGATGATCGCGGATAGGCTGGTCAGCTTGAAAGGATGTTCGGCGGTCAGGTGGTTGGCCATGTCCGACAGCGCCGTCGGGTCGGAAATATCGGTCGCGGCGATCCGCCCGGCCTGGGTCGCGGCAAAGCCCGAGGCGGCGCGGAGCCGTTCGGCGATGTCGGGGGCAACCTCGCCCAGCGCCCCGGCATAGCTCGCCAGTCGTTCGGCCTTTTCCTCAAGCCGATAGCGCAGCGACGTGGCCCACGAGATGTCGGTGCGGCCGTCCATGTCATAGCCGACCCAGCTGGCGAAGCGCAGCGGCACCGGGGCGAGGGTGCGCCACTGGGCGGGCCAGCGCCGCCGCGCCTCGCCCAGCAGCACGCGGACCATGGAATCGCGGGCGGTCTGTGCGCGGGCCAGCGCGTCCATCGCCGCGCGGTGTTCGCTGTCGAGCGTGATCGTGTCGCGCTCGTGCGGTGCAACGCAGGCGGTTCCGACCCCGATCTCGCCCGAGGTCGCGGCGGCGGCGACCGCCTCGGCCTGGCGCGCGCTGAGCAGGAAGGTTGGATGCGCGGTGAACACCACGTGCGCCACCGGATGCTGCCAGCGCGCGGCGAAGGCTGCGAAATCGGACGGAGCGGTGAGGGCGGCAAGCCGCTCCAGATTGGCCAGTTGCGGCAGCGGCGCGACCAACCGGCTTAGCCGGTGCGAGCGGGCCAGCAGGCCCTCGCATTCCAGCTCCGCGACAAGCGAAGCGATGTCCGCCAGCGACAACTCGCCGCTTTCCATCCGCCGCGACAGCTCAAGGCTGAGCTGAAATACCGGGTTGAATAGCGGGGTTTCAGCCGTGCGCCGGTGCAGTTCGTTCAGCCGGGCGTCGAGTTCGGACAGCAAGCTCATCTTCGATCCCCTAGTCCGTCCAACGTCGCGGAGCGGCGCTCCTGGTCTATTGCATCCCCGCTGCGGCCCGCGCCGCCGCTTCGATTGCGGCCACATCGGGCGCCCCCTTCTGCACCAGCCAGGATCCGCCGCAGCACAGCACGGCGTCGAGCGCCAGCCAGGCGGGCGCGGTCGCGGCGGTGATCCCGCCGGTCGGGCAGAACCGGACCATGCCGAACGGCGCAGCGATGGCCTTCAGGGCCGGGATCCCGCCGTTGGCCTCGGCCGGAAAGAACTTGAACCGGTCAAGCCCGAGGTCGAGCCCGCGCATGATGTCGCTGCTGGTCGCAATGCCGGGCAGGAACGCGGTGCCCGAGCCGATCGCGGCCTTGGCGAGGCTTTCGGTCAGCCCCGGTGAGACAATGAACTCGCTTCCGGCCTCGAGCGCGTCCTCGAGCGCGAACTCGTTGAGCACGGTGCCCGCGCCGACAATCGCGCCGGGAACCTGCTTCATCTCGCGGATCACCTCGAGCGCCGAGGCGGTGCGCAGGGTCACTTCCAGCACCGGCAGCCCGCCCGCGACCAGCGCCTGGGCGATCGGCACGGCGTGAGCGACGTCGTCGATCACCAGCACGGGGATCACCGGCGCCTTGCGCATGATCTCTTCGATGGGACTCACGAAAGGTGCTCCTTGGCAAAAGCGGCAGCCGCGCCGAACAGGCCGGGCTGGGGATGGGTGATCAGTTTGACCGGCAGCCTGGCCATCAGTTCGGCGAACCGGCCCTTGGCGGTGAAGCGGTTGGCAAAGCCCGAGCGCAGCAGGGTATCCTTGATCCGCAGACCAAGACCGCCGGCGATCACCACCCCGCTGGCCCCTTGGGCGAGCGCGATGTCGCCGGCGAAAGAACCGAGCGAGAGGCAGAACCGGTCGACCGCAGCGGCGGCCAGGCTGTCTTCGCCGCTGGTCCCGAGGCCCCACAGGGTCCGGTCGTCGAGCGACTGGATCGCGCGGCCTTCAAGCTGCGCCAGGGCCTCATAGATATCGACCAGCCCGGGGCCGGAGACCACCCGTTCGACCGAAACCCGGCGATAGCGCTGGCGCAACCGGGCCAGGATCGCGTCCTCGATCGAATCGAGCGGGGCATAGTCGAGGTGGCCACCTTCGGTCGCCTGGACACGGCAGTGTCCGTGCCCGTCGCGCCAGACATGCGCGACCCCCAGGCCGGTGCCGGGTCCGACGATTGACAGCGTGCCGGCAGCAGGTAGCGGGCCGTCGGGCCCGGTCAGGTGGACGAAATGCTCGGCCCCGGCGCAAGCCACCGCATGACCAACCGCGCCGAAATCGTTGATAACGGTGTAGCGTTCGGCCCCCAGCTTTTCCGGGATCAGGGCCGGGCGGATCACCCAGGGGTTGTTGGTGAAGCGGATCACCTCGCCGCCGACCGGCCCGGCAATCGCGATCGAGACAGCTGAAGGCAGCTTGCCGCCCTGAAGCTGCGCGAAATCCTCCCACGCGGTCTGGAAACTGGCGTGGTCCTTGGTGTGAAGCGTGGCGGGTTCGCCCAGGGTGATGTCTCCCGCCGCGCTGATGCTGGCGAGCGCAAACCGGGCGTGGGTGCCGCCGATGTCGACGGTGACCAGATCGGTGCTCATAGCCCGGCCTCCGCCAGCATCGCCGAACCGCCATGTTCGGCCCCGTCGGCATGGGCGCGGAGCATCGCGAACAGTTCGCGGCCCATGCCCTGCATCGATTCGCTTGGGCGTGCCGGGGTCCGCGCCGACAGGTCAGTCAGCACTTCGAGACTGCCGGTCTCGGCGCAGAGCCGGATCACGTCGCCGTCTTCGACGAGGCTGAGTGGACCGCCGCCTAGCGCTTCGGGGGTGACGTGGATTGCAGCGGGAACCTTGCCGCTGGCCCCGCTCATCCGCCCGTCGGTGACCAGCGCGACCTTGAAGCCCTTGTCCTGCAACACCCCAAGCGGCGGGGTCAGCTTGTGCAGTTCGGGCATGCCGTTGGCGCGCGGGCCCTGGAAGCGGACCACCACGATCACGTCGCGGTCAAGCTCACCGGCCTTGAACGCTGCCTGGACGCCCTCCTGGCTATCGAACACCCGCACCGGGGCTTCGATCGTGTAGCGCGATGGCTCGACTGCGCTGGTCTTGAAAGTGGCGCGGCCGAGGTTGCCCTGGACCAGCCGCATCCCGCCATCGGGATGGAACGGCGCGGTGACCGGGGCGAGGATCGTATCGTCGAGGCTGGTCGCCGGAGCCGGCTGCCAGGCCAGTAGATCGCCGGCCAGGTGCGGTTCCTCGGCATAGGCCGCCATCCCACCTGCCGCGACGGTCAGCACATCACCATGAGCGAGGCCCGCATCGAGCAGTTCGCGGATCACGTAGCCCATGCCGCCAGCTGCATGGAAATGGTTCACGTCGGCCCCGCCGTTGGGATAGACCCGGGCGATCAGCGGCACTGCGGCGCTGAGCTCGTCGAGGTCCTGCCAGTCGAGCTGGATTCCAGCCGCGCGGGCCATCGCCGGAATGTGGATCGCGTGGTTGGTCGATCCGCCGGTGGCGAGCAGGCCGACCGCGGCGTTGACGATCGCCTTCTCGTCGACCACCCGGCCCATCGGGCGATAGTCGCCACCTTCACGGCCGATTTCAGTCAGCCGGTGCACGGCCTTGCGGGTCAGGGCGGAGCGCAGCGGGGTGTTGGGCGGAACGAAGGCGGCACCCGGAATGTGCAGCCCCATCAGTTCCATCATCATCTGGTTCGAATTGGCGGTGCCATAGAACGTACAGGTGCCGGGCGAATGATAGCTGGCGCTTTCGCTTTCGAGCAGGTCGGCGCGGCTGGCCTTGCCCTCGGCATAGAGCTGGCGGACCTTCTGCTTTTCCTTGTTGGCAAGGCCCGAAGGCATCGGCCCGGACGGCACGAAAATCGCCGGCAGGTGGCCGAACCGCAGCGCGCCGATCACCAGTCCAGGGACGATCTTGTCGCAGATCCCCAGCAAGGCCATCCCGTCGAACATCGCGTGGCTCATCGCCACGGCGGCGCTCAGCGCGATCACATCGCGGCTGAACAGGCTGAGCTCCATCCCGTCCTGCCCCTGGGTTACTCCGTCGCACATCGCCGGAACCCCGCCGGCCACCTGCGCGGTCGCGCCGACTTCGCGGGCATAGAGCTTCATCGCCTCGGGATAGCGGCCATAGGGCTGATGCGCCGACAGCATGTCGTTGTAAGCGGTGACGATCGCCAGGTTGGCCCCGCGCCCGCTCTTGATCGCGGGCTTGTCGTCCAGTGCGGCGGCAAAGCCGTGCGCCAGGTTGGAGCAGGACAGCGCATTGCGGTTCGGGAACTTCTCCGCCTCGCGGTCCATCAGGTCGAGGTAGCGACGGCGGCTGTCCTGCGACCGGGCGATGATCCGCTGGGTGACGCGTTCGACTACGGGGTGAAGCTTACTCATGCCAATGTACTCCGTCGCGCTCGGTCAGCGCGATTGCTGCGCTGGGCCCCCAGGTTCCGGCGGTGTAATTCTTCGGGCGGACCCCGTGTTCCGCCCAGCTTGCGCGGATGCCGTCGATCCAGTCCCACTGCGCCTCAACCTCGTCGCGGCGGACGAACAGGGTCTGGTCGCCCTCGATCAGGTCGAGCAGCAGGCGTTCATAGGCGATCCGCTTCATCGGCCCGGCAAAGGCATCGGCCATGGCGATATCGAGCGGCACTTCGCGCAGCCGGATCCCCGCGCGGTCGAGCCCCGGCACCTTGGCCATCAGCGAAAGGGTGATGTTTTCTTCGGGCTGGATCCCGATCACCAGCCGGTTGGGCACAGTCAGCGCCCCGCGCGAAGCGAAGATCGAGTGCGGCACGGGCCGGAACTGGATCACGATCTCGGTCTTGCGTTCGGGCAAGCGCTTGCCGGTGCGCAGGTAGAACGGCACGCCTTTCCAGCGCCAGTTGTCGAGGTGCGCCTTGATCGCGACGAAGGTTTCGGTGTCCGAATCCTGGCCGAGTTCGTCGTCGTAGCCGGGCACCGGCTGGCCGTTGATCGCACCCTTGCGGTACTGGCCGGTAACGGTCTCGTCAGGATCGATCAGCCGCAGCGCCCGCAGCACCTTGACCTTTTCATCGCGGATCGCGGTAGCGTTAAAGATGGCCGGCGGCTCCATCGCCACCAGCGCCAGCAACTGGAGCATGTGGTTCTGGACCATGTCGCGCAGCGCCCCGGCACCGTCGTAATAGCCAACCCGGCTTTCCAGCCCGACCGTTTCGGCAATGGTGATCTGGACATGGTCGATATGGGCCGCGTTCCACAGCGGTTCGAACAGGATGTTGGCAAACCGCAGCGCCAGCAGGTTCTGGACGGTCTCCTTGCCCAGGTAATGGTCGATCCGGAAGATCCGCGCCTCGGGGAAGGCCCCGGCCACGGCATCGTTGATCTCGCAGCTGGTCTCAAGGCTGGTGCCGAGCGGCTTTTCGAGGCCGATCCGGACCTTTTCCCCGGTCAGTCCGCCCCGGCTGAGGCCGGCGATGGTCGGTTCGAACAGGTTGGGCGCGGTCGACAGGAAGATCGCCAGGCCTTGTTCGGGCGTGCCGACCTTGGCCGCCAGCGCCTCGTACCCGGCCATGTCATTGGCATCGAGCGACTGGTAGTGGAGCCGGTTGAGAAAGGTCGCCATGCCGCCGCGGCGCTCGGCCGGCATGAATTTCTCCAGCGCCTCACGGGCGAAATTGCGAAAGGCGGCATCGTCGAGCGGCTGACGCGCGGTGCCGACGATTTCCAGGTTTTCGGCCACCAGCTTGTCGGCATGCAGCGCGCAGAGCGAGGGCAGCAGCATCCGCTGCGCCAGATCTCCGGTCGCGCCGAACAGCAGCAAACGGTCTGCAGTAAAGCTCATTCGCCTCGCCTCTCGCACTTGCGGGAAGAGGCGGGGTTAGCAGTGCCGTACCGGCCGCGCCAGTGCGCGAGAGACCCGGTCAGGCCCGCTTGCGGCTTGAATACGTCTGCGGCTGCGCTGTTTTGCGTGCTTGAGCGGGGTGGACCGGGCGGGGGTGGTATTCCTCGCTCGGCAGGGCCTTGCCGAACAGCCAGCCCTGGACCATCCGGCAGCCATCCTCGCGCAGCTGCTCCAGCTGGACCCGTTCTTCGACCCCTTCTGCCAGCGTGCACATGCCGAGCTGGTTGGCCAGCGCGATCACCGCGCCGACGATCGCCCGTGATTCCTCGCGGGTGGCCAGTTCGCAAACGAACCGGCGGTCGATCTTGATCTTGTCGAACGGGAAGGTCAGCAGATAGTTGAGCGAAGCATAGCCGGTCCCGAAATCGTCGAGTGCGATCTTCACGCCCAGCGATTGGAGCCGCTTGAGCACCTCAAGGTTGGCCTCGCTGTTGCTGAGCAGCACGCCTTCGGTGATCTCGAACTCGACCCGGGCCGGATCGATCTGGCTTTCGGCCAAGGCATGGATCACCATCGGCAGCAGGCCGGGGCTCTCGATCTGGACCGGCGAAAGGTTGATCGCGATGGTCTCACCGCCATGCCACTGCGCCGCTTCGCGCAATGCGGTGCGGACGACCCATTCGCCGATCGGGACGATCAAGCCGGTCTCTTCGGCGATCGGAATGAAACTGTCGGGTGCGATCAGCCCGCGTTCGGGATGCTCCCAGCGCAACAGCGCTTCATAGCCGGTCATCGCCTCGCTCTGGGCATCGACCAGCGGCTGGAGGAACAGCCGCAGCTCGCCGCGCTTGACGGCGTGACGCAGGTCGCGGGCCAGCTTGTGGCGTTCGTGCAGCTGGGCATCCATTCCGGCTTCGAACATTTCCCAGGCCCCGCGGCCATTGGCCTTGACCGCGTGAAGCGCGATGTCGGCATAGGATTGCAGTTGCTGCTTCGATTCAGAATGGAGCGGAGCCAGTGCGATGCCGATGCTCACTCCGCTCTGCAGTTCGTGCGCGTCGATCTGGCTTGGCTCGGCCAAGGCCAGCAGCAGCAGTTCGGCCAGCCGCACCGCATGATCGCAAGCGTCTCCGCCGCACACGACCACGGCAAATTCGTCACCGCCCAGCCGGGCGATCATCGGCTGGGTCCCGCCCAGACCGCTGTCCTGCACGCATTCGACTAGCCGCTGCGAGAGCGCGCGGAGATAGGCATCGCCGACCGGATGACCATGCACGTCGTTGATGGCCTTGAAGTGATCGACGTCGAGCAGCAGCAATGCCACATTTTCGTCGGCCTGACGGGCTTTCAGCAGGTTCTCCAGCGTACCGTCGAACAGGGCGCGATTGGGCAAGCCGGTCAAGGCATCGAAATGGGCCATCTGCTGGGCGCGGAATTCGGCGAGGCGGCGCTGGGTGACGTCGGAAATAACCCCGCGATAAGCGATCTTGCCGCCGGCGTGGCAGGGACGTCCACTGACCGACCACCAGCGGGGCGTGCCATCGCCCAGGCCGTCGAGGGCGACCACCAGATCGCGCAATGGCCGATCCTCGGCGATCGCTTCGGCGAGGGCATTGCGTGCCGGATCGGGCGCGAACAGGGTGATGAAGCTGCTCCTTTCGAGCGCGGCGGCGCTGCCCCCGGCTGCAGCGGCAAACCGCTGGTTGACCCCGGACAGGCGGCCGTCGCGGTCGAGTTCGAACAGCCAGTCAGCGCCGCTTTCCTCATAGGCGTTGAGCAACAGCTTGACCGTGCGGGTGCTGGCGGCAAGCTCGCGGTCGGACAGGATCCGAGTCACGAACAAGTCGCGCGCGGTGTAGGTCATCCGGACCAGCAGCGCCGAAGCGACCATCAGGATCACCATCGCGCCGTAGGTCGCGAGGTCGCCGAGCTGGACCAGGCCGAACGACAGGCCCAGCATCTGCAGCACGATGAAGACAGTTGCCGACCCGACCAGGGTGCGGCTCATATAGGCAGCGGCGGCAATCTGCGTGGTGACGGCGATCGCGAACAGCAGCTGCGCGGCTGGCGAAACATGCGGAAACCACCAACCGACGGCGATTCCCATATTGAGCCCGTGCCACAACGAGTTGAGCCAGAAGGCCCGCACGATCTTGGCGGGGTTGCGGCGGCGGCGGCCGCGCTCGATCCCTTCGGCCAGCCACAGCCGGTGCAGGCAAGCGGCGACCACGTTGCAGCCGAACAGCGCCTGAAGCGGCAGAGGCACTTCCCCGGCCATGCCCAGGATCATCACGGAAGCGTTGAGCAGGATGCCCAGCGTCAGAGCCCTGACGATTCGGATATGCGCGCTGATGAGCCGGTTATCGACCCATTCCCGCAGCTCGGCGGGGACGGCGGCGCGCAATGCCGCCTGTTTGCTGACCATTCCCACGCCTTCCCGGGTGTTGTTGACGCCGGGTCTATCCGCAACAAGGTTAATAAAGCGCAAGGCATGGCCTATCGTGTTTCCGGCAGGATCGGTAAGAGGTCTGCGCGAAGGAGATTTCCCCCATGCCTCGTCCCATCCTGATCCTGGCCATTTCCGCCGCCGCACTGGTCGCCGCGCCGCAGCTTTCCGCCCGCTCGGCCAAGCCTGCCAAGCTGGCGGCCCATCCGGTTGCCGAAGCCCAGACACTCGATCTGTCCAAGCGGCTGATCGCAATCCGCAGTGTGCGCGGACCCGGCAACCAGACCGGCAAGGCGCTCGATCTGGTCAAGCAGGCGCTGGTCGCGGGCGGCTGGAAGGATGCCGAGGTCGAGGTGGTGCCGGTCGACGACACCGCCTATCTGATCGCGACCTGGCCGGGCAGCGACCCCAGCCTCAAGCCGCTGGTGATTTCGGGCCACATGGACGTGGTCGAGGCCGATCCCAAGGACTGGACCCGCGATCCGTTCACCCCGGTGGTCGAGGACGGCATTCTGTATGGCCGCGGCGCGAGCGACATGAAGTTCGACGCTGCGCTCGCCACTTCGACCCTGATCGAGCTGCGCCGGGCGGGCTACAAGCCCCGGCGGACCATCGTGCTCCAGTTCTCCGGCGACGAAGAAACCACGATGAAGACCAGCCGGATCATCGCCGAGAAGCTCAGCAACGCCGAGCTCGTGATCAATATCGACGGCGGCGGCGGAACGCTTGAGGAAAAGTCTGCGCGGCCGCTCTACTGGACCTGGCAAGGGGCGGAAAAGACCTATGTCGACTATCAGCTTGAGGTGACCAATCCGGGCGGCCACAGCTCGGCCCCGCGCCCGGTCAACGCGATCGTCCAGCTCTCGGCCGCGCTCGAAAAGATCGGGGGCTACCGGTTCCCGGCGGAAATCAGCCCGGTCACCAAAGGCTACTTCGAGAAGGCCGCCCAGTTCGAAACCGATCCCAAGCTGGCCGCGGCGATGCGGGCCTTTGCCGCCAACCCCGGCGATGCGGCCGCGCTGGCCACGCTGCGCGCCAACCCGGCCTATGTCGGCAAGGTCGGCACCACCTGCGTGCCGACGATGATCCACGGCGGCCACGCCCAGAATGCGCTGCCGCAACGGGTCACGGCCAATATCAACTGCCGGGTCTTCCCCGGTCACACCCGCGAGGAGATTATGGGTGAGCTGGCCCGGGTGGTCGGTGACACGGGCGTGGTGATCACCGACGTATCGGGCGGCGATACCACGATGTCGCCCGCCTCGCCGATGCGCGCCGACTTCACCGGGGCGGTCGCAAAGGCAATGGGCCGGGTCTATCCGGGGGTGCCGGTGTTTCCCAGCCAGGCTTCGGGCGCATCGGATTCGATGTGGTACCGCGCGCTGGGGGTGCCGAGCTATGGTGCCAGCCCGACCTTCAGCAAGGATTCGGAAGACTTCGCGCACGGCCTCAACGAGCGGGTCCGGCTGTCCAACATCCAGCCGGGGATCAACTATTACCTGATCCTGCTGACCGAGCTGTCGAAATAAGCGCGGACAGGCTGCCGCGGGCAATCGCGGCAGCCTCGCCCTCGCCAAAAGTCCGGGGCGAGAGACACAGTTCGAGCCACAGCCCGTCGACCAGCGCAGTCACCGCCAGCGCGGTGCGGCGCAAGGCCGGGGCGGGGACGCCCGCCTCGGCCAGCAGCGCCGCCAGCCCGGCGCGGAACCGGCCGTATTGCTCGTCGTGGAGCGAAGCGATCTCGGGCCGGGCGCGAACCAGGCTCCAGAATGCGATCCAGGTTGAGAGCAGCTCGCTGTCGGCAATCGGCGGCAACAAGCTGGCGCAGACATAGGCTTCGAGCCGGGCGCGCGGATCGCTCCCCGCGGCCGCCACCGCTGCATCGAGCGCCGCTGCAACCTGCGTTTCGACCTGGGCATAGGTCGCCGCGACCAGCGCATCGACTCCGCCGAAATAGTGCCCGATCAGGCCGGGCGAGACTCCGGCCTCGAGCGCGATCGCGCGCACGCTCGCTCCGGCCGCGCCGTCGCGGGCCAGCACCCGCGCGCAGGCGGCGATCAGGCTGGCGCGGCGCTCGTCTGGGTCAGCGCGCTTGAAGGCGGGTTGCGATGTCATCGCGCTTGTTATACGATCGTTCAACAAGCCGATCAAGGATTCGCGCAACCATGACCAGACTTGACCACGCCTTTGCCGAAATTGCCGGAGCGGACGTCGATCCCGACGCCGATTTCAGCCTGCCGGGCTGGATCTATCACGACCGCGAATTCTTCGACCTGGAAATGGAGCGGGTGATCCGCCCCAGCTGGCAGATCGTCTGCCATGTCAGCGAAGTCGCCGCGCCCGGTGACTATCGCACGATCGATTACCTGGGTGAGAGTGTCATCGTCTTGCGCGGCGATGACGGACAGGTCCGTGGCTTCACCAACGTCTGCCGCCACCGCGCGATGCGGCTGGTCGAGGGTCCTGCGGGTTGCACGAAGAAGCTGGTCTGTCCCTATCACGCCTGGGTCTATGAGCGCGACGGGCGCCTGTCAGGCGTGCCGATGAAGTCCGAATATCCGGCGCTCAAGCTGGAAGACAACGGACTGGTGCCGGTCGCGCTCGAGGTCTGGCACGGGTTCGTGTTCGTCCGGCTGGAAGATGGTGGCTTCCCGTCGGTGGCCGAAATGATGGCCCCGTTCGAAGCCGAAGTATCCCAGTATCGGTTCGAGGAGATGCGGCCGATGGGCGCGGTCCGCCACCGTCCGCGCGGCGTGAACTGGAAGAACGTCGGCGACAACTATTCCGACAACCTCCACATTCCGGTCGCCCATGACGGGCTGACCCGACTGGTCGGCAAGAGCTACCGGATCGAGGCGCACGGCTGGGCTGACCGGCTCTACGGCGACGTCACGCGGAACGAGCAGCAGAACTTCTGGGAGCGGTTCTACACCGCGCATATGCCGCGGGTCGAGCATCTGCCCGAGGCGGCTCACGGCCGCTGGCTCTATTACAAGCTGTGGCCGAACATGGCGTTCGACATCTACGCCGACCAGATCGATTTCATGCAGTGGTTGCCGGTCAGCCCGACCGAATGCCTGTTGCGCGAGGTCGCCTACTGCCTGCCGGACGAGCGCCGCGAGATGAAGCTGGTGCGCTATGCCAACTGGCGGATCAACCGGGTGGTCAATGGCGAGGACACCTGGCTGATCGAACGGGTCCAGCAGGGCATGCAAAGCAAGACTTACGGAAACGGCCCGATCGGCAAGAGCGAAGTCTGCCTGCGCAGCTTCGCGAAAAAGATCAGGGCCTTGATTCCCGAAGCCCGTCAACCATTCGCGCCCGCACCGGGCTGGAGCAAACCATGACCAAGACCTACGACGCCCTGATCATCGGCGGGGGCCATAACGGCCTGACCTGCGCGTTCTATCTCGCCAAGGCCGGGATGCGGGTGCGGGTGCTCGAACGGCGGCATATTGTCGGCGGCGCGGCGGTGACCGAGGAGTTCCATCCCGGCTTCCGCAATTCGACCGCCAGCTACACGGTCAGCCTGCTGCGGCCCAAGGTGATCGCCGACATGAAGCTGGCCGACTACGGCTACCGGGTGATCGAGCGGACGATCAGCAACTTCTTCCCGTTCGAGAACGACTATCTGAAGCTCGGCGGCGGGCCGGGCCGGACCGAAGCCGAATTCGCGCGGTTCTCGCAGAATGACGCCGAGGCTTACCCGAAGTACGATGCGGCGCTGGAAAAGGTCGCCAATGTGCTGCGCGACCTGTCTCTGCAGATCCCGCCCAATGTCGGCGGCGGGCTTTCGTCGCTGGTCGCCGCCGCGCAGCAGGGCTGGCCGATGGCCAAGCTCGACCTGGCGGTCCAGCGCGACCTGCTCGACATTTTCACCAAGTCGGCGCGCGCCTACCTTGACGGCTGGTTCGAGGATGACCGGGTCCAGAGCGCGTTCGCCTTCGACGCGGTGGTCGGCAACTACGCCGGGGTTTCAACCCCCGGCTCGGCCTATGTCCTGCTCCACCACGTGTTCGGCGAGGTCAACGGCAAGCTCGGCGCCTGGGGCCATTCGGTCGGCGGAATGGGCGCGATCACCCAGGCGATGGCGCGGGCCTGCGAGGACGCCGGGGTCGAGATCAGCCTCGAAGCGCCGGTGGCGCAGGTGCTGGTCAACAACGGCAAGGTCCAGGGCGTCCGGCTCGAAAGCGGCGAGGAAATTGCCGCGAGCATCGTCGCCTCGAACGCCGGGCCGGCGTTGCTCTATCGCCAGCTGGTCGACCAGGGCGACCTTGACGACGATTTCAAGCGCCGGATCAAGGGCTTCAAGACCTGCTCGGGCACCTTCCGGATGAACGTCGCGCTGTCCGAGCTGCCGTCTTTTTCGGTACTGCCGGGCAAGGACCAGGCCGAACACCATACCGCCGGAATCATCATCGCGCCGGGGATGGACTACATGGACCAGGCCTTCATCGACGCGCAGCAGCACGGCTGGTCGAAGAAGCCGATCGTCGAGATCAAGATCCCCAGCACGGTCGATGACAGTCTCGCCCCTCCCGGCCAGCACGTCGCATCGCTGTTCTGCCAGCAGTTCGATCCGGCGGTCGATTGGGACACGCATCGTCAGGAAGTGGCCGACCTGATCATCGACACCGTCAACGACCATGCCCCCAATTTCAAGGCGAGCGTGATTGCGACGCAAATCCACTCACCGCTCGATCTGGAGCGCAAGTTCGGGCTGATCGGCGGCGACATCATGCACGGCACCATGGGCCTCGACCAGCTGTGGGCGGCGCGCCCGGTGTTGGGCCACGGCGACTATCGCGGGCCGATCAAGGGCCTCTACATGTGCGGCGCAGGGACCCATCCCGGCGGCGGGGTGACCGGCGCGCCGGGCCACAACGCGGCCCACGCGATCCTGGCCGACCGGCCGTTTATCCGGAAGCTGCTGCGGAGCTGACCGGTCGCGCGGTCAGGAACCACAGCGGCAGCCCCAGTGCGATAAAGCCGATGCCGAGCAGGTTGGCCTCGAGCCCGACCCCATAGATCACCCAGCCCGAGAACAGGATCGACAGCACCGCCAGGACACGGCTGATCCCCAGCCGGATCGCAGCGGCGGCTGCGCCGATGTAGAGCCACAGCGTGGTGGTGGTGGTCAGGCGAAGCATGAAGTCGAGGACATCGGTGCGCTGAGCGGCGATCAGCATGAGCGCCACGGTTAGGGCGCCCCCGAGCAGCAGCGGCGCGGCAGCGACATCGTGGTGGTTGGTTCGTGCAAGCCAGCCCGGAAGCAGTCCCGCGCGCACCGCCCCAAGCGGCAATTCACCCAGCACGAAGGTCGAGCCGTTGATGTAGCCGATCCCCGCGATCCCCGCGAAGACCGCGATGACCAATCCCACGCCGCTGCCGAGAAAAGTCCCGACAAACCAGGCGACCGGGGTGTCCGAGGCGGCGAGCTGCGCCCCGGATACCGCCAGCGCCATCCCGGTGCACAGCACGAGGTAAAGCAGCGTGGTGCCCGCGACGCCGAAAATTAGTGCCCGGGTCATGTTGCGGGCCGGATCGCGGACCCGCTCGGTCACCATCGTGGCGCATTCGAAGCCGATCACCGCGAAGAACGCCAGCCCGAGTGCCGGGGTGACCTGCGCTGCGGCGAAGGGCGCGATGGCGTCGCCCGCCGCGATGCCGCGGCCGCCCAGCGCGAGCCATGCCAGCAGCGCGAGCACCAGGAACAGCGGCAGCAGTTTCAGCACCGTGGCAATCACCTGCAACCGCCCGACGCTGCGCGCGCCGCGCAGGCCATACAGACTCAATGCCGTCACGATTGCCGCGCCGAACAGCGCGACGCGCCACTGCGTGGCCCCCAAGGCCGGATAGAGCGTGGCAAGATAGCGCGCCGCCGAGGTCGCGACGGCGGCGTTGCTGGTCCACACCGACGTCCAGAAGCTCCACCCGAGCATGATCCCGACCGGCGCGCCCAGCACTTCGCCGCAGATTGCTACCACATTGGGCTGCGCCGGCATGGCCTGGGTTAGCTTGGCCAGCACTGCGGCGATCACCATCCCGCCCGCGCCTGCAACCAACCAGGCCGCCGCGCCGCTCCAACCGAACGGGGCCAACTGGCCGGGCAGGACAAAGATTCCCGCGCCGATCATGGTGCCGACCACCAGCGCAGTCGCGGTCCAGACCCCGAACGGCCGGTTCTCGGTTTGGTCGGTCATGCGCTGGTCCCCCCGGTTCTTTGCAAAGGGACCACTTTTCCCCGTTCAACGCCACAAAAACCGCATGGCTGGCATTTCCCCGGCAAATCGCGCTAGGACGCTGCCCATGGCAACCGTCACCACCACCAGCTGGCTCTCGCGCCTCGGCCAGTATCCCCCGCGGCTGATCGAGGCGGCGGTGGCGATGAATGCGAATGACATTCCCCGCTCCGAATTCCTCCTGCGCAGCCATCTCAAGGACGATCCGTTCGAAGTCGCCGCGATCCGGATGCTGGCCGAAGTGGCCGGCCGGATCGGGCGCTATCGCGATTCCGAAGCCCTGCTGCGCCGCGCGCTCGAGCTGTCGCCGGCCTTCACCGCCGCACGGGCCAACCTCGCGCTGGTGCTCTACCGCCAGAACCGCCCGACCGAAGCGATCGCCGAGCTCGATCAGGTGCTGGCCGAAGAGCCTGAAAACCCCGGCCACGCCAACCTCCAGGCCGCCGCGCTGGGCCGGATCGGCGAGTTCGACGATGCGATCGTGCTGTACCAGCAGGTGCTGCAAAAGGCCCCCAATCAGCCGCGGGTGTGGATGAGCTTTGGCCATATGCTCAAGACCGTCGGGCGGCTCGACGAAGGGGTCGAGGCTTACCGCAAGGCCATCGAACTGATGCCGACGCTGGGCGAGGTGTGGTGGAGCCTCGCCAACCTCAAGACCGTCCGGTTCAGCGATCAGGACATCGCCGCGATGCAGGCCGCGCTGGCCAGCGGCGAAGTGGCCAAGGACGACCGCTTCCACCTCGACTTCGCGCTGGGCAAGGCGTTCGAGGACCGGGGCGAGCCCGAACCGGCCTTTGCCCACTATGCGGCGGGCAATGCGCTGCGGCGGACCGAGCTCGACTATGACGCGAACGAGACCGAGCGGCTGGTCGACCGGCTGATCGAGATTTCCACGCCCGAATTCTTTGCCGCGCGCGCCGGGCAGGGCTGCGATGCGCCCGATCCGATCTTCGTGCTGGGCATGCCGCGCGCCGGGTCGACCCTGGTCGAGCAGATCCTCTCAAGCCACAGCCTGATCGAGGGCACCACCGAGCTGCCCGACATCCCGGCGCTGGCCCGGCGAGATCAGCGCTATCCGCTGCACCTGCCCGAGCTCACGCCCGAGCAGCTGGCGGGCCAGGGCGAGGAATTCCTCAAGCGCAGCCGGATCCAGCGCAAGACCGAGCGGCCGTTTTTCATCGACAAGCTGCCCAACAACTGGATGCACATTCCCTACATCCGGCTGATCCTGCCGGGTGCCAAAATCGTCGATGCCCGGCGCCATCCGCTCGGCTGCTGCTTTTCGAACTTCAAGCAGCACTTCGCCAAGGGGCAGGCGTTCAGCTACAGCCTGGACGACATGGGCCGCTATTACCGCGACTATGTCCGGCTGATGGCGCACCTCGACCGGGTCCAGCCGGGTCTGGTCCACCGGGTGAGCTATGAAAACATGGTCGACGATACCGAGGCCGAAGTCCGCGCGCTGCTGGCCTATTGCGGGGTCGCGTTCGAACCGGCTTGCCTGGCGTTCCATCAGACAGAGCGGGCGGTGCGCACCCCCAGCTCCGAACAGGTCCGCCAGCCGATCTACCGCGACGGGACCGAGGCGTGGAAGCCGTTTTCGGAACACCTCGATCCGTTGCGCGCCGCGCTGGGCGAAGTGCTCGATTGTTACCCGGGCGCGCCCAAAGCGTGGTAAAACTGTCACGCGCGCCAGCCGATTGGCAATATCTTGACGCCGCTGCTTGACGCAGGGCCGGGCAGGAATCAGGATTCCGTCATAAACCCGAGGGAAAAAGGGGCTTTCCATGCGTATCTCAACTCGCCGTGCGACTTTTGCGGCACTGCTCACCACCACCGCGCTGATCGCGACCCCGGCCCTGGCCCAGAATGCCGCCGCCGAGGATGAGACTGACTCGACCGAAATCGTCGTCACCGCGCAAAAGCGCTCGGAAAGCCTCCAGAACGTGCCGATCTCGATCCAGGCGATCGGGACCCAGAAGCTCGACCAGCTCAACATCTCGAACTTCAGCGGCTATGCCCAGCAGCTGCCTTCGGTGACCTTCCAGGGTTCGGGTACCCCCGGTGTCAACGTGATCTACATGCGCGGTGTCGCCTCGGGCGGTGACGGCAACCACTCGGGCTCGCTGCCTTCGGTCGGGGTCTATCTCGACGAGCAGCCGGTCACCACGATCGGCGGCAACCTCGACGTCCACGTCTACGACATCGCCCGGATCGAGAGCCTCTCGGGCCCGCAAGGTACGCTCTACGGCGCATCCTCGCAGGCCGGGACGATCCGGATCATCACCAACAAGCCTGATAGCTCGAGCAGCTATGGCAAGGCCAATTTCGAACTCAACACCGTTGCGCATGGCGAAATCGGCGGCAAGGCGGAGTTCTTTTATAACGCCGCGCTGAGCAGCAATGCCGCGTTGCGCGTGGTCGGGTTCTACCAGCGCGATGGCGGCTATATCGACAACGTCGCGGGACGCCGTCAATTCTGCAGCGGCGTGACCTTCGATGTAAATGGCAAGTGCGTCCAGGACGGCATCGCCATGACCAATGCCGCTTTCGTCAAGGAAGACTACAACGATACCGAAACCTATGGCGGCCGCGCCGCGCTCGGGATCGAACTCAACGACAGCTGGACCGTGACGCCAGCGGTCCTGTACCAGGAAACCAAGTCGAACGGGATGTATGCCTACGATCCTTCGGTCGGCGACCTGCAGGTCCAGCACTTCTTCCCCGAGTTCCGCAGCGACAAGTTCGTCCAGGCCGCACTGACGATCGAGGGCAAGGTCGGCAACTGGGACTTGACCTATGCCGGGGCCTATCTCGACCGCAAGACCGCCAGCTCGAGCGACTACACCGACTATGCCGAAGCCTATGACGAGCTCTATTCGTATTACGGCGGGATCGCGGGCTACCTCTATTTCACCGATTCGCTCGGTAACCAGGTGAACCCGGCCCAGAAGGTGCTGGGCAGCGACCACTTCAAGAAGGTCAGCCAGGAACTGCGCATCTCCTCGCCATCGGACAGCTCGATCCGGCTGGTTGCGGGGCTGTTCTGGCAGCGCCAGTCGAACGAGATCCACCAGGATTATCAGGTTGCGGGCCTCGCCCCCAATCGCTCGGTCAACGGGTTCCCCGGGACGCTGTGGCTGACCCAGCAATACCGCGTCGACAAGGACTATGCAGCCTTCGGCGAAGTGACCGTCGATCTTGCCGACAAGCTGACCTTCACCGCCGGTGCGCGCTACTTCAAGTACGACAACACCCTGGTCGGGTTCTTCGGGTTTGGGCGTGACCCGGCCGGCAATTATTCGAGCACGCCGTACAACGCCTCGGGCTCGTCACGCACGGGTGTTGCCGGGTGCTTCACCACCACCGGCTCGCGTCTGCGCCCGGTGGCGGGTACGCCGGGTGTCACCCTGGCGGCTCCGGTCGTTGCGGGCAGCCCCTGCACCAACCTGGGTGTGTGGAACGGTTCGGGCGTTTCGCCGGTCCAGGCCAAGGGCGATGGCTTCACCTGGCGCTTCAACGTCAATTACAAGCCGGTGGACGGGGTGCTGGTCTATGCCACGGCATCGAAGGGCTTCCGCCCGGGCGGCATCAATCGCCGCGCCGACGTTGCCCCCTATGAATCGGACTTCCTGACCAATTACGAACTGGGCTGGAAGACCACGCCGATGCCGGGCCTGCGCTTCAACGGCGCGGTCTATCAGCAGAACTGGAAGTCCTT
>CALCQB010000365.1 GCA_937897535.1 uncultured Novosphingobium sp.
CGTTTGAACTCCAGGCTCTTGGCAAGGAGCGCGTGGGTGCCGATCACGACATCGCAGGTGCCATCGGCCAGCGCGGCCTTGGTCGCCTTGGCTTCCTTGTCGCCGACCAGTCGTGACAGCCGCCCGACCCTGAGCGGGAAGCCGGAAAACCGGTCGGTAAAGCCGGTGAAGTGCTGGCGCGCGAGCAGGGTGGTCGGTGCGATCACCGCGACCTGCTGCCCGGCCATCGCGGCGACGAACGCGGCGCGCAGCGCGACCTCGGTCTTGCCGAACCCGACGTCGCCGCAGACCAGCCGGTCCATCGGACGGCCTTCGGCCAGGTCGCCCAGTACGTCGTCGATCGCGGCGTCCTGGTCTTCGGTCTCCTGCCACGGGAACCGATCGACGAACTGGCCGAAGCTGGCGTCCTCGGGAAGCAGCACCGGGGCCTGACGCAGCGCGCGCTGGGCGGCGGTCCGGAGCAGTTCATGCGCGATCTCGCGGATGCGTTCTTTCAGCCGCGACTTGCGCTTCTGCCAGCCTTCGCCGCCGAGCCGGTCGAGCCCGACCGTTTCGCTGTCGCTGCCATAGCGGCTGAGCACGTCGATGTTCTCGACCGGCACATAGAGCTTGTCGCCGCCAGCATATTCGAGCGCGACGCAATCGTGCGGGCTTTGCCCGACCGGGATCGACTGCAACCCCAGATAGCGCCCGATCCCATGCTCCATATGGACCACCAGGTCGCCCGGACTAAGCGCAGCCAGTTCGGCAAGGAACGCATCGGCCCCCTTGCGGCGCTTCTTGCGGCGGACCAACCGGTCGCCGAGAATGTCCTGCTCGGTGACCAGATCGAGCTCGTCGTTCGCAAACCCGGTTTCGAGCGGCAGGACCAGCGCAACTGGCGAGCCCTTGGCGGCAAGACCCAGCGCCTCCTGCCAGCTATCGGCTAGTACCGGGGCCGGGCGTGCGGCCTCACCCAGGATCGCCGCGATCCGGGCGCGGCTGCCCTCGGAATAGGCGGCGATCAGTGCCTTCTTGCCGCGCTTGGCCTGGCCGGTCAGGTATTGCGCGGCGGCTTCGTAGACGTTGTCACCGCGCGCGCGTTCGGGGGCGAAATCGCGCCCGCTGGCAAAGCCGAAGTCGATGATGCCGGGGCCTTCCGGCTGGGCGAAGATCTCGGCGCGGTGAACCGGATGGCGGCGCAGCTGCTCGGCCAGTTCGTCCTTGCCCAGGTACAGCGCTGCGGGGGCAAGCGGGCGGTATGATCCCGCCGCCTTGCCCGACGTGTCCGACCGCGCCGCGAAGTAATCGGCGATGTCGCCCAGCCGTTCGTCGCCCGCGCCGATCGCGGCACTGTCGATCACGATCGTGTCTTCGGCGCTCAGGTGATCGAACAGCGTGGTCAGCTTGTCCTCGAACAGTGGCAGCCAGTGTTCCATTCCGGCCAGCCGCCGTCCGTCGCTGACCGCCTGATAGAGCGGATCGCCGGTGGCGTTGGCCCCGAACAGTTCGCGATATCCGGTACGAAAGCGCTTGACGCTGTCCTCGTCGAGCAGGGCTTCGCTGGCGGGGAGCAGCAGGTGCTGTTCGGCCACGCCGCTGCTGCGCTGGGTATTGTGATCGAACAGCCGCAGCGTCTCAAGCTCGTCACCGAAGAAATCGAGCCGCAAGCCAGCGTCGAGGCCCGACGGATAGATATCGAAGATCGACCCACGCACCGCATATTCGCCGGCGTCGGCGACGGTATCGGTGCGGCTGTAACCTTGCCGCTGGAGCAGCGCGATCAGGCTCTCCCGGCCGATTTCCATCCCCGGCTTCAGCAGCCGGACGTTCTCGCGAATCCGGAACGGCGTCGCGACCCGCTGCAGCACCGCGTTGATCGTGGTGACCAGCAGCTGCGGGCCGCTCGCCTTGGCCTGGAGCCGGTGCAGCGCCGCCAGCCGCCGCGCGCTGACCGAAAGCGCCGGGCTGGCGCGGTCATAGGGCAGGCAATCCCACGCCGGAAACGCGATGACCTCAAGCTCGGGCGCGAAGAACGCGGCGCTATCGACAATCCCCTGCATCGCCGCTTCGTCAGGCGCGATGAACACCGCGCGGGTTTTTGAGGCCCGCGCGAGGTCCGCCAGCACCAGCGGCTGCGCCCCGCGGGCCAGCGAAGCGAGCGTCAGCGGGGTCTTGGCGGCAAGGATTTTCGACAGGTCGGGCATGGATCGGGCAACAGCAATTGCCCCGCAGGCCAGTTTGCGGCCAACGGGGGAGGATGGGCTGCGGTCCCTAGCTTGCCATGACCGACTTGTCTCCCCTTCGATTTTCGCTAACCGGAAGCGACTGACCTAAGGAGTTGCCATGCTGTCCAGCGAACGCCTGACCCATCTTGCCCTGTTCTGGCTCAAGCACCCGGATTCGCTTCAGGATCGCGCGATGCTGGTCGAGGGGCTGGAGACGCTGCGGGCGATCCCGCAGGTCAAGTCGCTGCAGATCGGCTTTCCGGCGGCAACCGAGGCCCGCGATGTGGTCGATCATTCGTGGTCGGTTTCCGAACTGATGACCTTCGACAGCCCGGCCGAGCAGGCGGCCTACCAGCCGCATCCGCTCCACGCGGCGTTTGTCGCGCGGTGCGGGCACTTGTGGGACCGGGTTGTGGTCTACGATATCGGCGAAGCCGACTGAGCCGCAATCAGCGCGGGATTTCGACGTAGTCGAGCTTGCAGAAGGCCTCCATCAGCGGCCCGGCGTATTCCTCGGGCACGGCCAGGGTGCCGAGCGCCCAACCCAGGATATCGACATCCTCTTCGTCAAGCAGGCGTTCGAACCAGCCGGTTTCGGCGTCGTCCCATTCGCTGGCATAACGATCAAAGAACCCCCCGATCATGTAATCCGCCTCGCGCGTGCCGCGATGCCAGGCGCGGAATTTCAGGCGGCGGAGGCGGTCGGTGTGGTCCATGGCTGCGGCGGTAGCAGGTCGCTCGTCCCCGCGAAAGCGGGGACGAGGACGGCGGCGGATCAGTTCTTTTCGCGCAGCGCGGCAACAATGTCGGCGGGCTGCTTGCCGACCAAGTCCTTGTGCAGTTCCTTGCGCAGGGCCTGCTCGGTCTGTTTGTGATAGTGCTTGCGCAGTTCACCCAAGGTGCGCGGCGGTGCAATCACCACCAGATCCTTGAGCCGGTGGCCCAGCACTTCGCTGTTGAGCCAGGCGGCTGCTGCGGCGGCATGGGCATCCTCGTCGACCAACCCATCGGCATGGTTGCCGGTGCTCGATCTGTGGCTGCCGCCCGAATGGTTGCTGGCATCCAAGGTGGGCGAAGACAACGCTTCCAGTTCGGGCGCGGCTTCGTCGCCGCTGTTTCGATAAAGCTCAAAGTTGCGGCCATCGATCAAGGCGATTGTGGTTCCGTGGGGGATCAGCATTGTCTTCTCCTGGTGCTTCGGTTGGCCGCAGCAAAGCGGCTTCGCGCGACGCCGTCCATGCGCTGGGTCAAAGTTGGTCGCGCGGCCTTTCGCTATCGGGCCGCTTGGGGCATGAACGCGCCATGCGTCCGGAACGGCTCAACCCCCTGTTTGTTGCGGCTGACAGCCTGAAAGGCGTCGGCACCGGCCTGGCGCGCCCGCTCGAGCGGTTGGGGCTGACCCGGGTGCGCGACTTCATCTATCACCTCCCCGACCGGTTCGTGACCCGCCGCGCGGTGGCCGATCTCGATGCGGCCAGCGTCGGCGAGCAGGTGGTGGTGGCGCTGACCCCCCTGGAATACCGCAGTTCGGCGGGGCGCGGCCCGTTCCGGGTGCTCGCCGCCGATGCCGCCGGGAACGTCTGTTCGATCACCTATTTCGGGCGCAACACCGGCTGGGCCAAGAAGGCGCTACCGTTGGGCGAGCAGCGCTGGATTGCCGGGCGGCTCGATCAGTATGGTCAGATGCTGCAAATTGTTCATCCCGACCACGTCGCCGAGCAAAGCGCCGAGGCGCTGGGGCAGCTGGTCGAGCCGGTCTATCCGCTGTCCGAGGGGATTACCCAGGGGCGGCTGGCCACCCTGGTCCACCAGGCGCTGGCGACAATTCCTGACTTGCCTGAGTGGATCGAGCCGGGGCTGGCCGACAAGATGCAGTGGCCAGTGTGGCGCGATGCGCTCGAACTGGCGCACAAGGGCGAGCACGCCGCCGCGCGCGACCGGCTGGCCTATGACGAATTGCTCGCCAACAGCCTCGCGCTGATGCTGGTCAAGAACGCCAACCGGGCGAAGATCGGTACGCCTTTGCAGGGCGACGGCTCGTTGCGCGGCAAGCTCAGCCTGCCGTTCGGGCTGACCGGTGCGCAAAGCCGGTCGATCCGCGAGATCGAGGGCGATATGGCCCAGGCCGCGCCAATGTTGCGGCTGCTGCAAGGCGATGTCGGCTCGGGCAAGACCGTGGTCGCGCTCGAGGCGATGCTGCTCGCAGTCGAGGCCGGGGCGCAGGCCGCGCTGCTCGCCCCGACCGAAATCCTCGCGCGTCAGCACCACGAAACGCTGACCCGGATGGCGGCCGGCACCGGCGTGACGATCGCGCTGCTGACCGGTCGCGACAAGGGCCGGGCGCGCGAATCGATCCTGATGGGGCTGCTCGATGGCTCGATTCAACTGGTGATCGGCACCCACGCGATCTTCCAGGACACCGTTTCCTACAAGAACCTGGCGCTGGTGGTGATCGACGAGCAGCACCGCTTCGGGGTCGGCCAGCGGCTGATGCTGACGCAAAAGGGCAAGCGCACCCCGCATTGCCTGGCGATGACCGCGACCCCGATCCCGCGCACCTTGACCCTGGCCCAGTACGGCGAAATGGACGTTTCCCGGCTCGACGAGATGCCTCCCGGCCGCCAGCCGATCGATACCCGGGTGGTAGCGCTCGAGCGGCTCGGCGATGTGGTCGGCGCGATCGGGCGGCACCTTGAAAGCGGGAGCCAGGCCTATTGGGTCTGTCCGATGGTTCGCGAGCTCGAGACTGAGGATATCGCCGCCGCCGAGGCCCGCTATGCCGAGTTGAAGGCGCGGTTCGGCGATACCGTCGTGATGGTACACGGCCAATTGCGGCCCGAAGCCAAGGACGCGGCGATGGAACGCTTCGCCAGCGGCGCGGCCAGGCTGCTGGTCGCGACCACGGTGATCGAGGTCGGGGTTGACGTGCCCAATGCCACGCTGATGGTGATCGAGCAGGCCGAACGGTTCGGTCTGGCGCAGCTCCACCAGCTCCGGGGCCGGGTCGGGCGCGGCGAAGGCAAGAGCACCTGTCTGTTGCTGCGCGGCCCTGGCTTGAGCGAAACCGCGCGCGAACGGTTGGCCTTGATGCGCGAGACCCAGGACGGGTTCCGGCTGGCCGAGGAAGACCTGCGGTTGCGCGGCGGCGGCGAACTGCTCGGCACCCGCCAATCGGGTGACACCCCGTTCCGGGTTGCCAGCCTCGAGCAGATCCAGAAATTGCTGTCGATCGCGCATGACGACGCCCGCCTGCTGATTGACCGCGACGGCGGCTTGACCGGCGAACGCGGTGAAGCCGCACGCTTGCTGCTCTATCTGTTCGAGCGCGACTGGGGTGTACAGTTGCTGCGGGGCGGCTAGGTTATTCTTTCCAAGCGAACAGCAAACGCCCTTCGCCAAGCATTTCCAGCACGTCGGCAATCTCGACCTGGGCGACCGCGAAGCAGCCCTGGCTGCGCCCGATCCGGCCTTCGGTAATGGCCCGTTCCTCGCTGACATAGTCTGCGCCATGGATCACGATCGCCCGGTGCTCGGCCGCCTCATTCTGTGGTTCAAGGCCGATGACCTTGCGCGAGCGGCCGTGCTTGCCGTGATAGGTCGGCCCGGTCACGAACGCGCCCTTGGAAGAAGCATTCGAGCCGGGGGTGTTGGAGAACCTTTCGGTCCAGCCGGTCGCATCTGGATCCGAGCCGCTGCCGTGGGCGACCAGCGTTGACTTGAGCACCCGCCCGCCGGCCAGATCGACCAGCTGGAAGCGCGGTAGCCGTGAATGCGCCGCGAAGTTGACAAGGCCAACCACATCGCGATCAACGATGCGCGTGGCATGGGTATCCAGGGCCGCCAGGGCGTGCGGCAGCAGAGCTGGCATCCGACCGCACAACGTCGCGGCGATCGATTTTGTAGGCACCAACCCGGCACTGCCGACAACCATGGCGCCGAGGAAGTGGCGCCGGTTGAATTTCATGGGTATGGAAAATCCCGAAGTTCGTTTGATTTGAAACTGGGTATCCTGGTGCCCGATTGCAAGGCTTTGGGGGCGATATGCGCGTTAAGGGAAGCCTGCTGGCCCTAGTCTTGCTGTTGCCAGGAGCGACCGAAGCACCCGTATCTGCGCCGGTCTGGTCGGTCGAAAGCATTGCGAAATTGCGCAGTTGGGTCGCCGCCGCTCCCGACGATGCGATACCGCGTCCTGACAGCGCTGCGCTCGACCGGGCGATTGCCGCGGGAAGCCAGGCGGCGGTCGACAATGCCGCGTCAGAACTTGCGCTCAAGCTGGCCCGGATGCACTTGCTGGGCACCGCCACCACGGCAGAGCGGACAGGCTGGCGGATCGTCGATACTGACCGGTCATTCGATATCGAGAGCCAGCTTGGCGTTGCCCTGGCCGGGGGACGTGTTGATGACTTTTTTGCCGGGCAGCGGCCGCAGCATCCGGAATATGCGGCGCTGCGCGATGCCTACCGGGCCGAGACCGATCCCGTCAGGCGCCGAACCATCGCCCGCAACATGGAGCGCTGGCGCTGGATGCCGGTCTCGCTTGGGCAGGACTACCTGCTGGTCAACGCCGCCGCTTTCGAAGCGACCCGCTGGCGCGGGGACCGGCGCGTCGGCAGCTGGCGGGTGATCGTCGGCAAGACCGCTTCGCCGACGCCGGTATTCTCAGCCACGATCACCGGTGTGAACTTCAACCCGTGGTGGAACGTGCCAGCCAATATCGTGCGCGAAAGTGTCGGCGGGCTGATTCGCCGTAGCCCGGCCACAGCGCGGGCGCGCGGCTATGTCTGGGGCGGCGGTTCGGTCCGGCAGAAGCCCGGGCCCGGCAACGCGTTGGGGCAAATGAAGCTGGTGATGCCCAATCCCTACAGCGTCTATCTGCACGACACACCAAACCGCGACCTGTTCAACAAGGACGTCCGCGCCTTCAGCCACGGCTGCGTGCGGGTCGGCGATGCCTTGGGGCTGGCCGAAAGCCTGCTAGTCGGAACCAGGACCCGGACGCAGATCGATGCGCTGGTCGCATCGGGCAATTCGGTAACGGTTGGATTGGTCCGGTCGGTGCCGGTCTATATTGCCTATTTCACCGCCGGAACTCGCGCTGACGGCAGCTTCGCGGTGTTCCCAGACGTTTACGGCCGCGACAGGCGTTTGTCGGCCCTGGCTCTCGCGGGGGGCACCGAGTGCTCAGGCTAGGCTGAGCCCGCAGTCAGGATCAAACCGCCAGCACCAGCACGTCATCATCGCGCGGCGCGGTCGGCTTGAAACCGGCGAGCGGCTCGAACTCATCGTCGAGCAGCGCGGCATCGCCAAGACCGGCCAGCTTGAACTGGCCCAGCCGCGGCTCTTCGTCGCTGCGCCAGGTCTTGTCGAGGTTGAGCGCCGATACGAACAGATCGCCATGGCGTTCAAACATCAGGTGCGGGGCCAGGCGGATCGTGGTGCCGTTGTACAGCGCCGCGACGATCCGCTTGCGCGAGATCGCTTCGAACAGCGTCAGCCGGTTGTCGGTCATGGTGGTCATTGTCGCTCTAGGGGGAGAATGTTGCGCTGCAGCATAGTGCTTCAAGTCGCATGGACTTGCAAGCGCGGAGCGATGTTGGTCGGGGAAAGAGGATTCGAACCTCCGGCCCCTGCCTCCCGAAGACAGTGCTCTACCAGGCTGAGCTATTCCCCGACCGATCGCGGGCGCCCATCGATGTTACTCGCCGGGTGCCCGAGGCAGGAGCGGGCCTATAGTCAGCGATTCCGCAGGTGGCAAGCGGGCAATCTGCCGCTAGGGTCATTTCATGGCTGCTGCACCGATTCCCCTCGATTCCCCGCGCGAACCGCATTGGGAATGGCAGTATCTGGGCCTGATGCGGCAAATCTGGGAGTACGGGGACGAGCGGATCGACCGCACTGGGATCGGCACCCGCGCGGTCTTCGGGGCGCAGATTCGGTTCAATCTGGCGGGCGGGGCGATGCCGCTGCTCAGCTCCAAGCGGGTCTACTGGAAGGCTGCTGCGCGCGAGTTCCTGTGGTTCCTGACCGGCGAAACCAACATCCGCCCGCTGGTGCTGCAAGGCGTGAAGATCTGGAACGAGTGGCCCCATGCCAAATACGTCAAGGCAACCGGCGATGCTCTGTCGGTCGAAGAGTTCGCCGCGCGGATTGCGGCGGACCCGGCTTTCGCGGCGCAATGGGGCGATCTGGGCCCGGTCTATGGCAAGCAATGGGTCGATTGGCCGACTTACGAACCGGCCGGGGATGGGTTGTTCCGGGCCGGGCCAGGGATCAACCAGGTCGCCCAGGTGGTTGAAAGCCTCAGGAACAACCCCGGTAGCCGCCGCCACATTGTCGAAGGCTGGAACGTCGCCGAGCTTGACCGGATGGCACTGCCACCGTGCCACAAGACCTATCAGTTCCAGGTCAGCGGAACCCGGCTCAACTGCATGCTGACCCAGCGCAGCTGCGATGTCGCGCTGGGGCTGCCGTTCAACCTGTTCGGCGCGGCGCTGTTCACCCGGATGCTGGCGCAGCAATGCGATCTGGAGCCGGGCGAGCTGGTCTGGAGCGGCGGCGATACGCACCTTTATCTCAACCACGCCGACCTGGTCGCTGAGCAGCTTTCGCGCAGCCCTTCGGGCGAGCCGGCCAGGCTGACAATCCTGCGCCGCGCCGACAGCATTTTCGACTACCGGATCGAGGATTTCGAGGTGACCGGCTATGCCCCCCAGGCGCATATTGCAGCGCCTGTAGCGGTTTAGCCCAGCTCCGGCTTGTTGACTTGGCCGCCAGCGCGTAGGCTGCTGCCAAGAGCGGTCGCCAAGTCAGGGGAGACAGCGGCAACGCAATGACGCCGTCCGGGATTGAAACCAAGCCTAGCGACGCTGCACCGAGCGTCTTCCTGAGCTATGCCCGGGCCGACCAGAAGCGTGCGCGCGCCGTGATTGCTGTATTCGAACAGGCCGGGATCGAGGTCTGGTGGGACGGCTTGCTCGAAGGCGGTGAGTCGTTCCTGCCGACCACCGAAGCCGCGCTGGAATCGGCCGATGCGGTGGTGGTGCTGTGGTCGAAAACCTCGGTCGATTCGCACTGGGTTCGCGACGAGGCGACCCGCGGGCGGGAGCGCGGCTGCCTGGTTCCGCTCTCGCTCGATGGCAGCCATCCGCCGCTGGGGTTCCGGCAGTTCCAGGTCATCAACATCACCCGGTGGCGCGGCAAGGCCGATGCCCCCGAAATCCAGGCGGCGTTGCGGGCGGTGAAGGGCTTTGCCGGGCATTCGCATCCGGCCCCGGTTCAAGTCAACCGGGCCGGACCATCGCGTCGGGCGGTGCTGGTGGGCGCGGGCAGCGCCGCGGCAACGCTGGGCGGCGGCTATCTGCTGTGGCGCGGCTTGGTTCCGGGCACCGCCAAGGCGGCTGAAAACACCATCGCGGTGATCCCGTTCAGCAACCTGGGCGAGGCCAGCCAGGCCTATTTCTCGGCCGGATTGTCAGAAGAATTGCGGGCGACCCTGTCGCGCAACCGCACCTTGCGGATCGCCGCGCCGACCTCGTCAGCGGAATTCCGTGACAAGAACGATGACGTGCTGACAATCGCCAAGCGGCTGGGGGTCGCCCATGTCCTGCGCGGCAGTGTGCGGCAAGGCAGCGATACGATCCGGGTCTCGGTCGAACTGCTCAACGGCAAGGATGCCGCGGTCGACTGGAGTGAGCAGATCGATCGCAAGCCGAGCGAGGTCCTGGCGCTGCAGACCGAAATCGCGGCGATCGTGTCGCGGGCGCTCGCCAACGAGATCAATGCCAAGGCGATTGCCGCCGGGCGTTCGGGCGACATTGCCGAAATCGGCGGGACGACGAAAGCCAAGGCGTTCGACGCCTACCTGCGCGGCAAGGCGCTGGTCGAGACCAGCGAAAGCGAAGCCACCGACCGGGCCGCGCTCGAAAGCTTCGATGCAGCGATCGAGATCGATCCGAGCTATGGCTCGGCGCTCGCGGCGCGATCGAAGGTGCTGGCGGTGATCGCCAACGAAACCGGTCGGGGCGAAGAGACGCCCGGCCTGTATGACCGGGCAGTGGCTTCGGCCAAGGCGGCGATCAAGGCCTCCCCCAATCTGGCCGAGGCCCATTCCGCGCTGGGCTATGCGATCTATAACGGGCGGCTCGATCCCCGGTCCGCGCGGGCCTCCTACGATCGCTCGCGCGAACTTGGTGATGGTGATGCCGACGTGCTTCGTGCGTTTGCGCTGTACTGTGCCTTTTCGCAGCGACCGGATGATGCGGAAACGGCAATGGCAAGCTCGCTGGAGCTCGATCCGCTCAATCCGGGAGCGTTTCGCGCAGCTGGCTATGTCGCTTACGCACGGCGGGACTATGCGTTGACCGAGCAGCAGATGCGCGCCGCGCTGGCGCTCAATCCCAAACTCAGTTCCGCCAATTCGGCGATCGGTTCGGTGCTGTATCTGGCGGGCAAACACCGCGAGGCGTTGGCGGCATTTGCGGCCGAGCCGATCCCGGTGTTCCGCCTGCAGGGCGAAGCGATCGTCCACGCCAGACTGGGTGACCAGAAGGCCGCGCAGGCTGCGTTCGATCAGATGCTCGCGGGCTATGCTGATACGTCATATTACCAGCAGGGGCAGGTTTTGGCCCAGTGGGGGCAGCCTGACGCAGCGCTCCAGAAACTCGACCAGGCGGTCAAGGCCCGCGATGCCGGTTTGCTGCTGGCGGCGACCGATCCGATGCTCGATCCGGTCCGCAAGCTGCCCGGATTTAGCCAATTGCTTTCCGGCATGGGCTTGGCATAGTGCCCGCCTCTAGCAACAGGAGGGAATACCCATGCGCAAGCTTACCACCGGACTGCTGATCGCCGCCTCGGCCCTGGCTCTCGCAGGCTGCGAGAAGAAGGCTGAAGCGCCTGCGGCAGAACCAACCGCCGAAGCCACCGAAGCGGCCACCGCCGCCGCCACCGATGCCACCGACGCCGAAGCTGCGGCGAGCGACGAAGGCGATCCCAACAACAACCCGATCAAGCCGTAAGCTTTGGTCGGATCACCAGCGCGGGGTCCGGGTTTCCCGGGCCCCGTTGTTGTTCGCGCTTGAGGCCGGTGCTGCAATCACCGCGGCGGTCTTCGACCCAGTGGCGCGCGGGGCAGGGGGCCGGTGATGCCCTCGATCCATGACAGGTAAGCGGCCGCGCGGGTGAACACACCGGCGTTGCGCGATCTGCCGCAAGTCGCCTTGCCGACATTGTGGCTGACCACCCCGATCAGCACCGGGATGTTCCCCGGTTCAAACCAGACCAGCGGCCCGCCACTGTCGCCGTGACACTGGGTCGATTGCCGACCTCCGATCCCGATACTGGCAATCTGCAATCCGCACAGCGCGATCAGGGGTTCCCGACACTTGTCGTCCGGCGCGATCACGGTCTGGCCGAACAGTAAAGGAGCCTCGACGATGTCGCGTTCGGTGCGGCCCCAGCCGTAGAAACGGGTGATTGCCGTGCCGAACTGCCGCGTACCCGGCTTCTCACGGTCGATGGCGATCGCCTGGGCCTGGATCTGGCTCGCCCTGGTCTGCTGGTCGGCGGCATATTGGACGAGGGCGATGTCGTGGTCGTACCACGGGCGCCCCTTGTAGCCGGTCGGTTTCTCGATCCGGACGATCCGATAGCTGGCCCCGGTTGCCTCGTCGCTGATATCCGCCACCCCCAGCCGGACCCGGTAATTGAGCTGCCTGATGTTGGCGGTGCTGCCCTTGAGGTCCAGCGTGTCGTCAAGGCAATGCGCGGCGGTCAGAATCCAGCCGGTCTTGATCAGGGCCCCGCTGCAATGCTGGCGTTCCCGCCAGGTCAGGCCGCGCGCCATCAGGCTGGGCAGGCGCGACGCGCGCTGGATCTGCGCCATCCACGGGGCCTTGCGGATCGGCACGACAAAGCCGCCGCCGATGACGTATTCGGTCGCGCCGGACGTCGAAGGCGGAACCGCGACCGGCTTTGGGACATAGACATCCGGCGGCCGGGCTGTGGTATCGAGTTCGATCGCCGCGCTGTCCAGCGTCAGGGCATTGCGGCAAGGCACGAACTGATCGCAGTTCAACCGGTCGGTCTCGTCAGGCTCGGGGGCAGCGGTGGGTCTGGCGGGTCCGGCGATCCGGTCCCCACTGATCTCCCCCACGGTGGTCTGGGCCGATCCGGCGGCGCTGCACATGACCACAAGAAAAGCGATCGAACCGAATTTGGTCTTCAGCATTGCTGTGCAGCCCCCTCGGTCTAGCTGGCGCGCCGGGCGAGCGGCCACCGTAGTGGCCCGGTGTAGCCCTGAATCCAGTCGCGATAGGCGGCGACCCGGGTGAAAACGCCCTCCTGGTCGTTGTCACCGCATTTCTGGCGGCCCTTGTTGTGGCTGACCAGGCCGACCAGAATGTCCAGCCCGTCTTCCTTCATCACCAGCGGGCCGCCGCTATCGCCGTGGCACTGGGTCGATCCCTGGGCGCCTAGGCCGCGACCGCACAGTGCGATCCGGTTGTTGGCGCAGCCGTCATCGGGAGTCAGCTGAATCCTGCCGTACATCAGGTTGGGTGCCGGCTGCTGCTTTTCGGTTGTCCCCCAACCGAAGAACCAGGCATCCTTGCCCCCCACCGGGCGGGCGCCCGGCGGGTCGCGATCCAGCGCGATCATCCGCACCGGCCCGGGTGTACCCCGTGCAGTCTCGGCGTCGGCGGCGAACTGGATCAGCGCGATATCGTTGTAGTAGCGGCTGGGCCTGCCGTAATTGGGATGGGCGATGATCCGCACGATACCATAGCTTGCCCCTTGCAGGGTCGGCCGTGTCGAGGGCGAGACGATGCTGGTGACGCCCAGCCGGACCCGGTAACCGCCAGACTTGATGTCGACTCCATAGTCAGTGAGGCAATGCGCGGCGGTGACGATCCACCCGGGCGCGATATAGGCCCCGCCGCAGAACTGCCGGTCCTGCCAGTTGAGTGCCCGGCTGGTCGCGGCGCGAACGAACACCGGGCGTTGAATCTGAGCCATCCACGGCGCCACCCCGGTCGGCACGATCGACATCCGGGCACCGCGCATTCTCGCTGCTCGGCGGAGTTTTCGAATCTGGATGATCTTGCCGTCCTGAAACAGCACCAGCTTCGTCCAAGTCCGCGCCCGATCTGGATTCTTCCCGGGCGCGTACCGGATCAGGGGCGGCGCGGGATCGGGAATTCCCTGCGCAAACGGCGCGGGTTCGGTGTCCAGCTTCATCGGATCGGGGCAAAAGGTCAGGCTGGCACAAGGGCTGAAGGGCTGTTCCTCCCCGGAAGCAGCGGGCGCTTGCTGGGCTGCAGATGTATTCTGCCCCGCCAGCGCGCTGCCGATCACCAGCATGGGCAACGCAAGCAAAGAGGTCCTGAATGCCATGATGACATTTCTCCCGTGCAGACCCTGCCGGGAAGCTGTCAGGTTTGCCGGGATTTGGCAACGGGGTTAAGGGGTGTCCGGGGCTGGGCAGCCGCCGGGGAATGGCTTGCTGCGGGGCGGAAAGCGCCGCAAAAAGGCTCTGCCCAGTTGGTTGACGATGCAACCAGTTTGAAATAATATGTCGCGAACCTAAAATTTGCTTCCACGCGCCAAGGCGGCGCGGTCGAAGCGGGAGAGCGGATTATGGCCAAGGGCCTGAGCAGTTCCGGAACTACCGGCGGCAACCTGCCGCCACTGTCGCTGCACGTGCCCGAGCCGCCGTTCCGCCCTGGCGATCCGGTCGACTATTCGTTCCTCGACATTCCGCCGGCCGGAGCCTTTCCGCGGCCCGACGAGGCCTGTGCCACCGAAGAGACGCATCCGTTGTGTCATGGCCTGATCCGGGTGCTGGACGACGAGCACCAGGCGGTCGGGGCGTGGGACCCCAAGCTCGATCCCGAAACGCTGCGGCGGATGCTGCGGACGATGGCGCTGACCCGTGCCTTCGATGACCGGATGTACCGCGGCCAGCGCCAGGGCAAGACCAGCTTCTACATGAAGTGCACCGGCGAAGAGGCGACCTCGGTGGCCTCGGCCTTTGCCCTTGCCGACGACGATATGGTCTTCCCGAGCTACCGCCAGCAGGGCATCCTGATCGCGCGCGGCTATCCGCTGACCGAGATGGTCAACCAGATCTATTCGAACCGGGCCGACAAGCTCAAGGGCCGCCAGCTGCCGATCATGTATTCAAGCCGCGAACACAGCTTCTTCACGATTAGCGGCAATCTCGCGACCCAGTATCCGCAGGCCGCGGGCTGGGCGATGGCGAGCGCGATCAAGGGCGACAGCCGGATCGCGGCGACCTGGATCGGCGAAGGCTCCAGTGCCGAAGGCGACGCCCACGCCGCTTTCACCTTTGCCACGGTGTTCAACGCCCCGGTGGTATTCAACATCGTCAACAACCAGTGGGCGATCTCGAGCTTTTCAGGGTTTGCCGGGGGCGAGCGGGCGACCTTCGCGGCCAAGGCGATCGGTTATGGCATCGCCGGGCTCAGGGTCGACGGCAACGACGCGCTGGCGGTCTATGCCGCGATGCGCTGGGCCGCCAACCGGGCGCGGGCCAACAAGGGCCCGACCCTGATCGAGCACTTCACCTATCGTGCTGAAGGGCATTCAACCTCGGACGATCCGGGGCAGTACCGCTCGGCCCACGAGCGCGGGGAATGGCCGCTGGGCGATCCGATCACCCGGCTGATGCGCCACCTGATCGCGCTCGGCGAATGGTCGGAGGAGCAACACGCGGCGATGGACGCCGAGCAGGTCGAACAGGTCAAGGCCGCGACCAAGGAAGCCGAGAAGAACGGTGTTTTGGGCCACGGCCTTCACCATCCGTTCCACACCATGTTCGAGGACGTCTACGAAGAGCTGCCGTGGAACCTCGAGGAGCAGGCCGAACAGGCGATCCGCGAGCGCCGGATCAAATGGCCGAGCTGGAAGGAGTACGAATGATGGCGGCCGAAGAAGCACCGCTGTCGCTGGCCCAGGCCCCGACCCGGCGGCTCAACATGATCGAGGCGATCAACGATGCGCTGGGCGTGATGATGGAGCGCGACCCCAATGTGGTCGTGTTCGGCGAAGACGTCGGCTATTTCGGCGGGGTGTTTCGTGCCACGGCCGGCCTGCAGAAGAAGTTCGGCAAGACCCGGGTGTTCGACACCCCGATCAACGAATGCGGGATCATCGGTGCGGCCGTGGGGATGGGGGCCTATGGCCTCCGCCCGGTCCCGGAAATCCAGTTCGCCGACTACATCTATCCCGGGCTCGACCAGCTGATTTCGGAAGCGGCGCGGCTGCGCTATCGTTCGGCCGGCGATTTCACCGCGCCGATCACGGTGCGCAGTCCGTTCGGTGGCGGAATCTTCGGCGGGCAGACCCACAGCCAGAGCCCCGAGGCGCTGTTTACCCATGTCGCCGGGCTCAAGACGGTGATTCCGGCGACCCCGCACGACGCCAAGGGCCTGCTGATCGCGGCGATTGAGGACAACGATCCGGTGATCTTCTTCGAACCCAAACGGATCTACAACGGCCCTTTCAACGGCTATTACGACAAGCCGGTCGAACCGTGGGCGCGCCATCCCGACAGCGCGGTCCCCGAAGGCTATTACCGTATCCCGTTGGGCAAGGCCCGGATCGTGCGCCCGGGCGAGGCGCTGACCGTGCTGGCCTATGGCACGATGATCCACGTGGCCGAAGCCGTGCTTGCCGAAAAGGGCGTCGATGCCGAGATCATCGATCTGCGCACGCTGGTCCCGCTCGACATCGAAACGATCGAAGCTTCGGTCAAGAAGACCGGCAAATGCCTGATCATCCACGAGGCGACCCGCACCGGCGGGTTCGGCGGGGAACTGTCGGCGCTGGTCCAGGAACGCTGCTTCTATCACCTCGAAGCCCCGATCGAACGGGTCACCGGGTTCGATACCCCCTATCCGCACAGCCTTGAATGGGCTTATTTCCCCGGACCGGTCCGCATCGGCGAGGCCGTCGACCGTTTGTTGAAGGCTTGAGGCAATGGGCCAGTTCACGTTCAAACTCCCCGACATCGGCGAAGGCATTGCCGAGGCCGAGATCGTCACCTGGCACGTCAAGGTCGGCGATCGGATCGAGGAAGACGGCAAGATCGCCGATGTCATGACCGACAAGGCGACGGTCGAAATGGAAAGCCCGGTTTCGGGCGTGATCCTGTCGGTCGCCGGCGAAGAAGGCGATATGGTCGCGATCGGCTCGCCGCTGGTGGTGATCGAGGTTGAGGGGGACGGGGAGGGTGACGGTGAAGACGGACAGGCAAGCTCGGCCCAGCCAGCAGCGCCTCCGGCTCTTGAAAAGCCTCAAACTACGAAATTAAGACCTGTCGAGGCTGAGCCTGTCGAAGCTCTGCCTTCTTCTTCGGACCAAGTGCCGAGCCGCGAAAAACAGGACAGTCCTTCGACAAGCTCAGGACAGGCGGATTTGGGCGTGGGTTCTGCGTCACAGACAAAAGTCCTCGCCAGCCCCGCGGTTCGCGCACGCGCCTCCGAACTCGGGATCGATCTGGCCCAGATCAAGCCCGCCGAAGACGGCCGGATCCGTCATTCCGATCTGGACGCCTTCCTGGCCTACAACGCGCAAAGCGGATTCCGCCCGGCCGGATCAAAGGGCCAGGACCAGGCGATCAAGGTTATCGGCCTGCGCCGCCGCATCGCCGAGAACATGGCCGCGTCGAAGCGCAACATTCCGCATTTCTCCTATGTCGAGGAATGCGATGTCACCGCGCTTGAAGTCATGCGCGCGCAGCTCAATTCGGCGCGCGGCAACCGGCCAAAGCTGACCATGCTGCCGCTGCTGATCACCGCGATCTGCCGGACGCTGCCCGACTATCCGATGCTCAACGCCCGCTATGACGACGAGGGCGGGGTGGTGCAGCGGTTCGGCGCGGTCCACCTCGGCATGGCGACCCAGACCGATGGCGGCTTGATGGTCCCGGTGATCCGCGATGCGCAGGACCGCAACCTGTGGCAACTGGCGAGCGAAATCGTCCGGCTGGCCGACGCGGCGCGAAAAGGCACCGCGACCAGCGCGGAACTGTCCGGCTCGACTCTGACGATTACCTCGCTCGGTGCGCTGGGCGGGGTCGCCACCACGCCGGTGATCAACCGGCCGGAAGTGGCGATCATCGGACCCAACCGGATCGTCGAGCGGCCGATGTTCGTGCCCGACGGGATGGGCGGGGAACGGATCGAGAAGCGCAAGCTGATGAACATTTCGATCAGCTGCGATCACCGCGTAGTTGACGGCTGGGATGCGGCCAGCTTTGTTCAGGCGCTGAAGAAGCTGATCGAAACGCCGGTGCTGCTGCTGGCGGACTAGGAAAGGGCAGGCAAATGGCGATGGACCCCAGGATCGATGCCTACATCGACAAGTCCGCGCCCTTTGCCCAGCCGATCCTGCGGCACATCCGCGCGCTGGTCCATGGCGCGATTCCGGGGCTCGAAGAGGCGCTGAAATGGGGCATGCCGCACTTCCTTTACAAGGGGAAGAACCTCGCCGGGATGGCCGGGTTCAAGGCCCATTGCACGATGATGATCCACGGCGACGGGCGTCAGGGCGATGCAATGGGCCAGTTCGGCAAGATCGCCGCCCTAACCGATTTGCCGGGCGAAGCAGAGCTCGCCGCCAAGCTGCGCGCCGCGGCAGAGCGGATCGATGCGGCCGGGACCGCGCTCAAGCCCAAGGCGGCCAAACCGGCCCCGAAAGCCGACATTGCCATGCCCGATGACTTCGCCATCGAATTGGCCCGGCTGCAAGGCGCGCGCGAGCGGTTCGACGCTTTCGCGCCTTCGCACCGCCGCGAATATCTGGAATGGATCGTCGAGGCGAAACGTCCCGAGACCCGCGCCAAGCGCATCGCTCAGGCCGGGACCTGGATCGCCGAAGGCAAAAAGCGCAACTGGAAGTACGAGGGCTGCTAGCGGACGATCGCCGAATAGGTGATCTGCCCCGAACCCTTGGCGGCTTCGCTCGCCGGAACCTTCCAGCGCACGTGCGTGACGTCTTCGGGCGTTGCCGAGCGGGTGCCGAGGCGCAGTTCGTCGAGCTTGCCCCAGTTGCGGCCGCCGTCGATCGAGACCTCTTCGCGGCCGTCGGCGCTGGCCTGGAAATAGACCTGGCGGGGCAGGGGATTGGTCACGGTAAAGCCGCCCTGGCCACCCATCCGGTACCAGCTGACGACATAGACCACGCGGTCGCCGCGTCTGAGCGTACTGGCTGGCTGGAGCATTCGGCCCTTGCTCGGCACGACCCGTTCGACGAACACGTCGCTGTCCAGCGCGACCAGCGGCGTGGCAGCGGCAACCACCGGCGCGGCAAGCGCAAAAATGCAGGCCAGCCGGGTCAAGCTGCGGCGAATGGTCACGATGATTGCCCCCGAATTTCAGTGCTTCGCGGTGAAGCTGGGGCAGTCTTCGCAAATCCGGGCAAAGGAATGGTTAATGGCCGCTTCAGACCGTTGTTGCGGCCCCCAAACGGGTTGTCGAAAATGCCGCGCCTTGGCGGTTGACAGCCTTTCGATGCTGGCCTAGTGGCGCTGCTCCCAAGTGGCTGCGCGGGTGTAGCTCAGTTGGTTAGAGTGCCGGCCTGTCACGCCGGAGGTCGCGGGTTCGAGCCCCGTCACTCGCGCCACTTGGGGATTTTCCTACCACGCTGAGGTGAATTCCACCGCCTTGCTGCCCGCCGGCAGGTGGATCAGCATGCCGTCCTCGGCCAGCCGGATATTCGCGAAGATCTCCGGCGCACGGCCCAGGAACAGCGGCTCGATCAGCCGCGCGGGCGGGGCGGGGACCAGGTGATACAGCACCAGTTCCTTGACGCCCGCTTCCTTGGCCGATCGCGCCGCGTCCTCCGGACTGGCGTGGTAGTTCTGGATATCGGTCATGATCTGGGCGTTGTTGGCCTGGCCGCGTTCGGCCAGCTTCTTGCCCAGCGCGGCGACCATCGCCTTGTTGAGCGCCTCGTGCAGCATCAGGTCGGCGCCCTTGCTGGCGGCGACGAAGCTGGGCGAATAGACCGTGTCGCCCGACAGCGCGATCGCGCGGCCCTTGTAGTCGATCCGGTAGCCGAAGGCCGGGCTGATCGGGGCATGGTTGACCCGGATCACGGTGATCTTCACCCCGCCCTGGTCATATATGATCTGGCTGTCGGTCCCGTCGGGCAGGGCGATGATCTGCGCCGTTCCGCCAAAGCCGCTGGGCTGCACCACCTTGGGTCCGTGATGGGCCACGCGGTAACCCTGATCGAGGGTATAGGCGGCGCGAAAGCCCGCGATGACCCGGTCCGTTCCGGCCGGGCCATAGACCGGCAGCGGCGCATTGCGCTTGCCTGCGACCCAGGCTTGCAGCAGCAGTTCGCCAAGGCCGTCGATGTGGTCGGAATGGAGGTGAGTCAGGAAGGCGGCGCGCAGCCTGGCCATCGGGAAGCCCATCCGCTGCAGCTTGCGGATTGAACCCGATCCGGAATCGAACACAAACGCCTGATTGCCGGCCAGCACCGCCAGACACGGCCCGGCGCGGTTGGCATCGGGCATTGGCGAGCCCGAGCCGCAGACATAGAGATGCAGTCCATCGGCAAAGGCGGCGGTCTGATCGACCCCGACCGTGGTATCGAGCGCGCGCTGGAACGCCCGCTCGGCCAGCCAGGTTCGTCCGAACAAGGCGATCAATCCAATGATCACAACCAGCAGCGCCAGCCCGATGCCCAGTTTGCGCTTCATTGTCCTCACCCCCTGTTTGCGGGCGAGGCTAACCCCGATTGCAGCCTAACGCCAGCGGCCGGTCTCCATCCAGATCAGGAACCGCCTGAGCGGAAGCAGCCAGACCACCCCGAGCACGATATAGATCGGGGTTTGCAACAGCGCATGCCAGCCGGCGATCAGCGGGGCGACATAGCGCGCGATCAGTCCGCCATAGACCATCAACGCGACGAACAGGCCGAGCACGCCCAGCGGAATACGAAAAGTCGGTTCGGTGCGCATCAGAAGGGTCCGTACAGGCGGGTGGGGGTGATGACAGCGTGGAGCGGAACGTCGTGTGGCTCGATCGGCAGGCTTTCTTCCAGCTGGCAATCCCAGGCGAGCCCGATCGCGGCGTGCGGCGGATGGCTGGCCAGCCAGGTGTCATAATGGCCCGCGCCATAGCCGATCCTTCCGCCCTGGCTGGTAAAGCCCAGCAGCGGGCAAAACACTACGTCGGGGACCAGTAGTTCGGCATCGGCCCGGGGTTGCAGCGTCTTGTAGGGATCGGGTTCAAGCTGGTCCGGAACGAATGGATTGGCCCATTCGCGAAATTGCATCGGCGCGCCGCGCCCGGCAAACCACGGCAGGGCCACGCGGTGGCCGGCTTCGAAGAACCACCGGGCATAGTTCGATGCCGGCACTTCGCCGGGCATTTCGTGAAACACCCCGATTATCGCGCCCTCCGGCACCATCGCCACCACCGGGGCCGGGGGACGGCGAAACAGCAAGGCGCGCTGGGATTCGGGAATGGCGGCGACGTGCTGGGTGCGACGGTGCTTCAGTTCGGCGCGCACTTGCTTCTTGTCGATCACGCGCGGCTCCGCCGAAAGGGTGGGTGACGGGACCACCATGGGCCGTTGCCGGGAAATCCTCTGACGCGTTCACGTCAGGTGGGGACCATGTGTGCCAGACCAGGGTCCGACCAGGGACAGCCCCCATGGATTTGCTTATAGCCTCAGGGATTTTCGAAGGCTCGCACCGGGCAGTACCCGTCGCTGCCCTAGATAGGCGCGTCAGGCTCAACCTTCAAGCGCGATGGCACTGGCCTCCAGCCGGTCGGCGATTGCCTCGAGTGCGGCGGAATGATCGGCCCCAGCCGCTGCGGCCGGGGCAGTGCGCCCCCGGGCTTCGTGCAGCTCATCCGCCAGGATCAGCGCGGCGAACAGCAATTGCCGGACTTCGTTGTGGCCGGTGCCGATCGAAAGCACTTTTTCATCGATCAGACGGCCAAGCCCGGCAACGTGCGCTTCCTCGCCCGGTGCGCAGGCGACGATGTAGGAGCGCCCCCCGATCTGCAGCGTGATATTGCTCATCGCGTGCCTACCCCTGTGTGCCTTCGATCAATTGGTCGAGTTGTTCGAGCGAGCCTTGCACCGCGTGGCGCAACCGGTCGTGCCGGGCGCGCAAGGCGGCAAGTTCGGGCTCGCCGGCCACTGGTGCCGGGCGACGCGAAGCGGCCTCGATCCGGGCCAGCGCCTGCTCGATCCGCGCGAGCGCGCGGCTGCTGCGGTCTTCGTCCATTTCGGCTGGCTAGCGCAAACGGTTGGCTTGGCAAAGTGTTGCGCGGCACATTTCCCCCGCTTTGCGAAGCCGGGTGGCCAAGCCTGCCTTGACGGGGGGCCACGCCTTCGCAAAGGAGACGGCGCGCCGAATCGCCGCCGCATTCCTGCCCTTCCAGGAGCCTTTGCCGATGAGCCTCGCTACCGCCCGCCTCGCGCCCATGGCCAACGCCATCCGCGCGCTTTCAATGGACGCGGTCCAGGCGGCGAATTCGGGCCATCCCGGCATGCCGATGGGCATGGCCGATGTGGCGACCGTGCTGTTCAGCCAGTTCCTCAAGTTCGATCCTGCGGCCCCGAAGTGGCCCGACCGTGACCGGTTCGTGCTGTCCGCCGGGCATGGTTCGATGCTGATCTATTCGCTGCTCCACCTGACCGGCTATGCCGCGCCGACGATCGACGATATCCGCAACTTCCGCCAACTCCACAGCCCCTGCGCCGGCCACCCGGAGAATTTCGAGCTGGCCGGGGTCGAATGCACCACCGGTCCGCTGGGGCAGGGTTTTGCCATGGCGGTCGGGATGGCGATGGCCGAACGCCACCTCAACGCGGTCCACGGCGGCGATCTGGTCGATCACGCCACCTGGGTGATTGCCGGCGACGGCTGCCTGATGGAAGGGATCAACCACGAGGCCGTGGGCCTGGCCGGAACGCTCAAGCTGGGCCGGCTCAACGTGCTGTGGGACGATAACGACATCACCATCGATGGCGATACCTCGCTTTCGACCTGCGAAGACGTATCCGCGCGCTATGCCGCGAGCGGCTGGCACGTCGCCCGCTGCGACGGACACGACTTTGCCGATATCGCCCGCGCCTTGGCCGAGGCTGCCGCCGATCCCCGGCCCTCGCTGGTCGCCTGCAAGACCGTGATCGGGCAGGGCGCGCCGAACAAGGCCGGGAGCCATTCGGTCCATGGCAGCCCGCTGGGTGCCGACGAAGTGGCCGCGACCCGCGTGGCGCTCGGCTGGACCGCCGCTCCGTTCGAGGTTCCGGCGGAAATCCTGGCCGATTGGCGCTCGCTGGGCGCAAAGGGCTCAGCTGCCCGCGCTGAATGGGAAGCGCGGCTGGCCGCTTCATCCGGCCGTGCCGGGTTCGAAGCCGCGCAGGCCGGCGTCACCGGCCAGGCTGCTGCGGCGCTCGACGATTACATCGCCGGGCTGATCGCCGCCCCGCAAAAGGTCGCGACCCGCAAGGCGTCGGAAATGGCGCTTGGTCCGCTGACCGAACGGTTACGGTCGCTGATCGGCGGCAGCGCCGATCTGACCGGATCGAACCTGACCAAGACCAAGTTCACCACCACCTTCAGCGCCGACGACTATGCCGGCCGTCACGTCCATTACGGCATCCGCGAATTCGGCATGGCGGCGGCGATGAACGGGATGGCGCTGCACGGCGGCGTCACGCCCTATGGCGGGACCTTCCTGGTGTTTGCAGACTATTGCCGCAACGCGATCCGGATGTCGGCGCTGCAGCGTGCGCAGGTCGTCTATGTCATGACCC
>CALCQB010000366.1 GCA_937897535.1 uncultured Novosphingobium sp.
GAGCTGGGCCGGGGTCACGCCTTCGCGCGCGGCGATCGCGTTCAGGGCATCGATCAGAGCGAGATTGATCGGCCAGTTTTCGGCATTGAAGCGCGGCATGGTCCGGCGCAGGTCCTTTTCGGGCAGCGCGCTGACATCGCGGACCCCATTCGCCAGCACGCCGCGCCCGACCGGTGAGAATGCCACAAAGGTAATGCCGAGTTCGCGGCAGGTGTCGAGCACCGCGATTTCGGGATTGCGGGTCCACAGCGAGTATTCGGTCTGCACCGCCGCCATCGGGGTGACGGCATGGGCCTCGCGGATATGCGCGGCGGACCACTCGGATACGCCGTAGGAGCCGATCTTGCCCGCCGCGATCAGTTCGCCCATCGCGCCGGCCATTTCGGCCACCGGCACCTTGGGATCGAACCGGTGCATGTAGTAAAGGTCGACCCGGTCGGTCTGGAGCCGCTGGAGCGAGCCGTCGATCTCGCGGCGGATGGCCTCGGGCGAGCAATCGATCCCGCGATTTGAACCTTCGACCACGATCCCCATCTTGGTCGCGAGGAAGAATTCGTCGCGGCGACCCTTCAGTGCCTTGCCCAGCAGGGTCTCGTTATGGCCCAGCCCATAGATGTTGGCGGTGTCGAGATGATCGTAGCCGAGGTCGAGCGCCTGATTGAGCAGCGCGGTCGCATAGTCCTCGCCCGGCGGCACGCCATAGGCCCACGACAGCGACATGCAGCCGAGGCCGATGGGATTGACTGCTGTCCCTGAGATCGTTCGTTGCTCAACCATGACTTACACCAACCTCGTCATTGCGAGCGAAGCGAAGCAATCCAGGGCGGTTTGCGCAACTCTGGATTGCCGCGCGGCTTCGCCGCTCGCAATGACGAAGCCGGGGGCCAAACGGAGCATCTGCCTTAGGACCAGCCGTCCTGACCTTCGAGTTGGGTCGCCAGTTCGCCGATCACCCGGTAGCAATCGAGCACCTGGCCGACCGACGAGTTCGGCTCGCGCCCTTCGCGGATCGCGGCGACGAATTCGCGGTCCTGCAGTTCGATCCCGTTGTTCGACACGGTGACGCCGGTCAGGTCGATCGGCTCTTCCTTGCCGGTGACCAGATCGTCGTAGCGCGCGATGTAGGTCGCGCTGTCGCCGATGTAGCGGAAGAAGGTGCCGAGCGGGCCGTCGTTGTTGAACGACAGGCTGAGCGTGCAGATCGCGCCGCTTTCGGCCTGCAACTGGATCGACATGTCCATCGCGATGCCAAGCTCGGGATGCTTCGGCCCCTGGATCGCATTCGCGCGAACGATCTTGCCGGCCTGATAGGCGAACAGGTCGATGGTGTGCGCGGCGTGGTGCCACAGCAGGTGGTCGGTCCAGCTGCGCGGCTCGCCCTTGGCGTTCATGTTCTTGCGCCGGAAGAAATAGGTCTGGACGTCCATCTGCTGGATGTTCAGTTCGCCCGCGACGATCTTGTTGTGGACGTACTGGTGCGACGGATTGAACCGGCGGGTGTGGCCGACCATGCAGGTCAGCCCGGTTTCCCTGGCCTTGGCGACCACCGCCTCGGCATCGGCCCAGCTATCACATAGCGGGATTTCGACCTGCACGTGCTTGCCCGCATCCATGCAGGCGATCGCCTGCGCCGCGTGCATTTGCGTGGGGGTGCAAAGGATCACCGCGTCGACATCGTCGCGGGCCAGGGCATCCTCAAGTTCGGTTGAGCTATGCCTGGCACCGTACTTTTCGGCCACCGCGGCGGCCTGCTCGGCGGTGCGGCTGATGATCGAGACGATCTCCACCCCGGGGATGTTCTTCAGGCCATCGAGGTGCTTTTCGCCAAAGGCGCCGGCGCCGGCGAGGGCAATGCGGATGGGCTGGGTCATGCTGCAGGCTCCAGAACGATGTGGCCGATGGCGGTGTTGCTGCACGGGATGTGATAGTGGCGGTGGAGGGTCTTGACCTTCTTGCCGAGCGCCCCGCGCATCACCAGCCACATCACCATCTCGATCCCCTCGCTGCCGGTCTCGCGCAGGTATTCGATGTGCGGGATGAACCGCACCGCGTCGTCGTCGGCCTCCAGCATGTCGAGGAACTTGTTGTCCCACTCACGGTTGAGGAGGCCCGCGCGCGGGCCCTGCAACTGGTGGCTCATGCCGCCGGTGCCCCAGATCTGTACGTTGAGATCCTCGGGGAAGCTCTCGACTGCGCGGGCAATCGCCTCGCCCAGGGCCCAGCAGCGGTTGCCCGACGGGACCGGATAAGTGACGACGTTGACCGCGAGCGGGACGACCTTGCACGGCCACTTGTCCGGCTGACCGAACATCATGCTCAGCGGCACGGTCAGTCCGTGATCGACGTCCATCTCGTTGATGATGGTCATGTCGAAATCGTCGAGGATCAGGCTCTGCGCGATGTGCCAGGCGAGATCGGCGTGGCCCTCGACATCGGGCACCGGGCGCGGGCCCCAGCCTTCATCGGCCGACTTGTAGTGCTCGCCGCAGCCGATCGCGAAAGTCGGGATGATATTGGCGTCAAAGGCGCTGGCGTGGTCGTTATAGACCAGGATCACCACGTCGGGCTTCTGCGCCTTTTCCCACTCCTTGGTCCAGTCGTAGCCGGCAAAGATCGGACCGAAATAGTCGTCGCGGGTCTTGCCCTGATCGACCGCGACGCCGAGCAGCGGAACGTGGCTCGAGGCCACCCCGGCAGTGATGCGGGCCATATCAATACTTCCCCTTGATCGAGCGATTGCCCTGCGCCGGGCGGCCACCATTGAGCATCATGTCGCGGTATTCCGGAAAGGTCATGTCGGTCATCGTGCTGACCGCTTCGGCAAAGCTCAGCCCATCGGTGCTGAACACCTTGGCGAGGAAATAGACGTTGCCGCCCAGATCGAGGCAGCGGTTGTAATCGCGCGCCAGGATCGCCTGCTTCTGGTCCTCGGACATCGCCCATTCGTCGAGGTATTTGCGCTCGTCGGCCTTCCAGCGTTCGCGATTTTCGGCCTTCATCAGGCTCATCGCGAACTGGTTGAGCCAATAGCCCTGGCGGGCGCGCTTGGCGGTGAACACCCGGGTGCCGGGGATATCCTCCAGCTCGGCGAGGTATTCGTGGATGTCCTGTTTCATAGGCCTCGGGCTTTCAATTGGGCGTCGAGCCGGGGGAAGACCCGGCGGGCGTTGCCTTCGAAAATGGCGTGACGCTCGGCATCGGAAATGTCGAGCGCGTCGACATAGCGCTTGGTGTCGTCGAAATAGAACCCGGTGGTCGGATCGATCCCGCGCACCGCGCCGACCATCTCGCTGCCGAACAGGATGTTCTTGTTGTCGATCACGTCGGCCAGCAGGTTGATCCCCGGCTGGTGGTAGACGCAGGTGTCGAAGAACACGTTGTTCATCAGGTGACCCGAAAGATCGGGCTTCTTGAGCATGTCTGCCCAACCGCGATATCGGC